>DASTIZ010000293.1:0-10122 GCA_035717045.1 Chitinophagaceae bacterium | reverse complement strand
TAATGTACTTCTTGATAAAAAAATCAGCGCCGTGCGTGTCGTATTCTTCATTCTCAATCAACGGCACCCACATGGGACAAGCCTGTTGAAATACCTGTACTTCGGGAAAGAACTTTTCGATCTCGATCACATAACTATTCGAACTAACTGTTCCTGCCGTCGCGAGTATCCCAACATGCTTTGAGTCCGAGTAATTACCGATCACTTCTGTTGTGGGTCTTATAACCCCCAACACTCTTTTCTGTTGATCGATCTTTGGCAGATCATTCTGTTGAATGGTTCTTAGTGCCTTTGCTGAAGCCGTGTTACAGGCGAGTACCACCAGCGGACATCCCTGCGCAAAGAACCATCTTACACATTGTAAAGTATAGCGATAGACCGTTTCAAAGGAACGTGGCCCGTAAGGTGCTCTTGCATTGTCACCAAGATAAATATAATCGTAGCGGGGAAGTCTTGTTACAATCTCACGCATCACCGTTAGGCCGCCGTAGCCTGAATCAAAAATCCCGATTGGTGTGACTGAAGACATATTGCAAAAATAAAAGAGGCTATTGTGCCCAACAGCCTCTTTCAAATAATTTGTTTTGAAAAATTAATTACCTGACTTTCCAGGCGGTTTTTGTTGCGTCGAGGTTTGATTCTGTGTTGGGGTGGCGGGCAGCTTCACCTTTAACTTATCTGCTACCATTTGAAGCATGTTATCGGCCGGCGGGCCTACCAACAGCGCCTCCCTATTGAATACATACCCATAGCCTTTCTCTTTTGCTACTTCATCAATTGCCTTTAATACTTTATCATATACTGGCTGTAAAAGGGCGTTTTGTTTTGCTTCGATCAATTGTTGCGCGGTGGATTGCCAATTCTGTAACTCGGCCAGAAATTCACCTCTTTGATTAGCTGCCTGCTGGCGAACTATCGAAGTTTGACGAGCTGAATCCGACGCAATGCTATCGTAATACCTGTATTGGCCCAGTAAATAATTATAGGTGCGGGGCAAAGAATCGTTTTGATAAACAACCAACTGGGTATCGATCTTTTTTAATTCAGGCATGTATGAAACCATTTCATCAACCCGTATGAACCCGAACTTTGTTTGCGCATGAACAGTGCCACTAACCAGACCGGCAGCCAACACAAAAATTGCAATGATCTTTTTCATTTTACTAACATATTGTTTTTTATGAGTATTTTCTGCAGGTCAAAGTTGCCTATTTAGAAATCTTTAACATTTTAAGGCTACCGGATATTCGTTTATCTTATTCCCAATTCTCTCAATACATCCTCACTCTTGTCCAATTTTGGGTCGGCAAAGATAACGGTAATTCCCTCACTTTTGTCTAAAATAAAATCGTAGCTGCGGGCTACTGCCATTTTCTGAATTGCGTTGTAGACCTTGTCCTGGACAGGTTTTACAAGTTCCTGTCTTTTCTTGAACAGATCGCCTTCAAAACCAAAGCGTTTACGCTGAAGATCACGTAATGCCTTTTCCTTATTGAACAATTGATCTTCTCTTTTTTTCTTAAGTTCTTCGCTGAGCATCACCTGCTCGGCTTCAAAATCACGATACATTTTGTCCAATTCGGTCTGTTGATCATCGATTTCTTTCTGCCACACCAAAGCAAAGTCATCCAGCTTTTTTTGCGCCTCCTTGTAATCAGGCATTTTGTCAAGAATGTATTTAGTGTCAATAATGGCATATTTCCCCTGGGCGTTGGCCGCAAATGCTACGAGCCCTAAGCCGCAAATGATAAGTAATATCTTTTTCATATCAGGTTGTTTTATGGTGAATAGAACGACAGAACGTATAAGTGCACAACGCAACAGACGATGTTGGCTGTGATACTGATGGCTGCACGATAGTTAAAATTTGAAATTTAAAGAGTTTCAGATAAAAATAGTGAAAAATCATACCTAAGTCCCCGCTCGTCATTGCGATCCAGCCGTTGGCGGGAGAAGCAAAGGGGGGCAGGGGCTTTTTATTCCGGCTCATAACCCAGCATGAACGTGAACTTAGAAGCAGTTTTTAATCCCTGGCCCGATTTTATCCGGTCGAAACCGATGCCATAATCAAATCCCAACAAACCGAACATTGGCAGGAAGAACCGCATACCGACACCGGCGCTCCGACGCAAACGGAATGGATTATAATCCTTAAAACTATACCAGCCATTGGCAGCTTCAAAAAATGCTAACCCATAAATGGTACTCTGCGGGTTAGTTGCAAATGGGTAACGCAACTCCAATTGGTATTTATTGAATATGGTAAAGAAGTTCCGTGCCTGTGAAGGATCATCAGATGGATTTATCCCGGGATTGGAATTTTCATATATCGGGTAACCACGATGCGCTATGATATCATAACCTAATAATCCAAAATTGTTTGCCATACCAGCATCGCCCAACTGGAATCTTTCAAAAGGCGATACCTCCAGCTTCCGGTTATATCGTCCCATGAACCCGTACTTGGCTGCAAGCTTTACCACAAACTGCCTGTTCTTTTCAGCACCCATAGGTCGTCCAAGCGGTACATACCATTCTGCATTGAATCTCCATTTATGATATTCAGGATGCTTGTAAGAATTATCCAGTTCCAGCTCCCGATTCAAAATCGAATAAGGCGGAGTAGCCTGCACACTTAATAAGAAATTGGAACCGCTGGCAGGAAAGTAAGGATTAGGACCAGCTGAATTTCTTTGCAACGCGATCTTGAAACTGAAGTTGGTCGAATTGCCGCTGTCAAGACCGGCAAAGATGGGATAGTTCTGAAGTTTATACTGTGTAAAGTTCAACGTGTAGATCAAACTGAAATAATCATCGGGCCATTTTAATTGCTTGCCGAGTGAAACACTTGCACCCAGCGTTTTCAGATAACTGGTGTCAGCTCTTTCTTTTAAAAAACGCCCCGTCAGATAATCATAGCCGTTTGTGAACTTGCTTTTATAAATGCTGAACGTAAGTGAATTTCTCTTCTTGCCACCGAGCCACGGCTCAGTGAATGATGCATTGTAAGAGCTATAAATTCGTCCGTTTGACTGAACGCGAAGACTGAGTTTTTGCCCATCGCCGGTTGGTAAGGGATCCCATGCTTTCTTATTAAAAATATTTCTGATCGAGAAATTATTGAACGAAACGCCCAATGTACCGGTTAAACCAATCCCTCCGCCCCAGCCTGCCGATAATTCCAGCTGGTCAGAAGATTTTTCTTCCAATTTGTAATGAATATCGACCGTTCCATCATCAGGATTTGGGATTGGGTTAATGCCAATTGTTTCCTGGTTAAAGTAATTTAATTGTCCTAATTCTCTCTGTGAACGGATAAGATCGGCACGACTGAAAAGTTCGCCGGGTATTGTTCTCAACTCACGCCGGATAACATGCTCTTTTGTTCTGTCATTACCGGTGATCTTTACATTTTTGATCCTTGCCTGCGGACCTTCAATAATCCTTATTTCATGATCGATCGTGTCATTGTAAACGGCAGTTTCAACAGCCTCAGCACGAAAGAACAGGTAACCATCATCCATGTATAATCCGCTGATATCCCCGCCTTCCGGTGTAAGTTGTTTGCCAAGACGCTGGTTCAGGGTTTCAATATTGTAAACATCACCTTTCTTAATGCCCAGGATCACATTTAATACGGAGTCATTGTACTTGGAATTTCCTTTCCAGGTAATATTTCCAAAATAATATTTGCGTCCTTCACTCACCTTAAAATCGATGTTGATATGATTGCTGGAAACTGAATAGGGTTTTACATCCTCAATGATCGCATCACGATAGCCAATGGAATTGTAGTACTCGATGATCTTCTCTTTATCTTCTTCAAATTTCTTTTCATTGAACTTGGCAGAAGAAAATAGCTTGAAACGGAACCAGGGATCAAGAAAGTTCTTGGTTTTGCTGATTGAAAGAAAACCCATGTCATGCATATACTGCTTGAATGTCATGCGGGGATTTTCTCCAAATAATGTTGAATCTTTCTCAGCATATAATGTGAACCGGCTTACTTCTTTGGTTCCTTTCATCTGTTTTTTTAGTTTGAGATCTGAAACTGTTTCATTGCCAAAGAAATTAATATTGTTCACCTTTACTTTTTCTCCTTTGTCGATGACAAACGTCAGAAAAACAGAATTGATAAAACTGGTATCCGGTCTTTCGAGTATTTGGAGCTTCAGGTCCAGGTAGCCCTTTTCGCCATAATATTTCCTGATCACCTCCTCAGCATTGCGTCGCGTATTTTCGGTCACAATGGTTTGTTTGGCCAACCCGATTTTTCCGGTCAGCTCTTCTTCCTCCGTTTTTTTGGCTCCCTTAAAATCCCAATTGGAGAGCCTCGCCCGTTCCATTACATGTATCTCTATATCGATAAAATCGCCGTCAACTTTCGTAACATAGATCTCAACATTTGAGAACAATCTTTGCTTCCACAGATTGGCAATCGCTTTAGGAAATTCATCGCCGCCGGGATGTAAGATCTTATCTCCAACCTGCAAACCGGATATGCTGGACACAACAGATGAATCAAGAAAGAAAACACCGGTAGTTTTTATATTGGCGATTGTATATTCTTTAGCGCGGGTGGCATTTTTCCATGCGAGGAGTGCAGGATCCAGTGACGTGGGTTTTGTCGTGTCTTCCTGGGCATTGACACTGGTTATGGAAATAAAGAAGGCCGTAAGCAGTATACAAACCCGGTATAAAATTCTTTGCATGGTTAGTTGATCAGTTCAGTCAATATTTAAGGTCCGGAATCTTGGTCCAACGGACTCCTTCGGAGGAAATCACTGTCGACTTCCTCTAAGGCCGGCAAATTAACGGTAAAAAGTTGAAGTGTTTGTTAAGAAAGGGAGAAAAGTGCCAGTCAGATTGGTCTGGTCATATGGGTCATATAAGTCAACAGTCAGTAGTCAATAGTCAAATGCCCATATTGTTTAAACTCTCAACCGACTCGGATTCCGTATTTGACTTATTTGACCAAGGCCTATCGACTAACGACTAATGACTTAACTCCGTCACCTGCTCTCCCGTTTTTCCAAACCTGCGTTCTCTCCCCTGGTAGTCGATAATGGCTTCGTAAAGGTGTTGTTTCCTGAAATCGGGCCAGCGAACCTGTGTAAAATATAGTTCAGCATACGCCAGTTGGTATAAAAGAAAATTGCTGATCCTGTACTCACCACTTGTCCTGATCATGAGTTCGGGATCGGGAAGACCGCTCGTGACCAAATGCTGCTGTAATGTATCCTGGTCAATGTCTTCAACAGCCAGCACTCCTTTTTTTACTTTATGGGCAATGCTTTTAACTGCATTCAGCAATTCCCACCGGCCGCTATAGCTTAAGGCCATGACAAGGTTCAACCCGGTATTGTTCTGCGTATATGCCAGCGCTTCCTGTAGTTCCTTTCTTGCATAATCGGGAAGCATGTTCATATCACCGATCACATGAAGACGAATATTGTTTTTGTGGAGACTTTCCACTTCTCCCCGAATAGTTGATACAAGCAACTCCATCAGGCCAACAACTTCGTACTCGGGTCTGTCCCAATTCTCCGTTGAAAAGGCGTAAAGGGTTAGGTATTCAACTCCCAATTCGGCGCATCCTTCTACGATGTTTCTTACACTTTCGACTCCATGAAAATGCCCAAAAAGCCGGTCTTGCCCCTGCTCTTTTGCCCACCGCCCATTGCCATCCATGATGATCGCGATATGCCTGGGCAATCTTGTTTTATCAATCTGGTTCAATAGATCTGACATGGGGCTTTGAAAATTTTAGCGAACAAAGTTAATTGATTTTGGGGGGAAAGGTGAGTACATTTATGAATTATGCTACTACAATGGTAGACGCAAAAGAAAATGTAGGATATTATGCTGATTGTTATGTTTTGACAAGCAACAGGACAAAAAGTTTTATTTACTAATTACACACGGCACCGACGAGTTTTTAGAAAAAGTGACAAGCTTTAAAATGCATCGGGTACAATAATGTCAATTTTAAGGAAGTCACCAATGCTGCCAAGAATGACTAAACTTTCAATTCCTGTGTTTTCCATTTTGCGCTTACAATTTCTCTCCGCAAAACTTGCAAAACACGGCGTTGTCATCGTGGCCCTCTCTTCCACAAGCGGGGCAAGCTTCATGAGCCTTGGTTTTAGTTCTTGACATCAGGGCTATTTCTGTTGTAATGATCCCTGTTGGCACGGCGATGATCCCGTATCCGATAAGCATGATCACGCTTGCAATAAATTTTCCGGTCGGAGTTACCGGTGCAATGTCACCATATCCAACAGTTGTTATCGTGACGATCGCCCAATAAATACTTTCCGGTATACTGGTGAATCCGTTCTCTTCGGGCTCTACCAGGTACATGATCGATCCAAGGATCACGACGATCGCGATTACGACCAGCATAAAGATGCTTATTTTTTTTGCACTGGATCGCAAGGCTGCACCCAGAAAGCTCATTTCAGAAAGAAAATGAGTAAGCTTGAAAATTCTAAAGATGCGCAGCAGCCTTAACGCCCGTAAAACGAGGAGTGATTGGGCACCGGCGAGAAAAATACTCAGGTACATCGGAATGATCGCCAGCAGATCCACCAATCCAAGAAAACCGAAAATGTATAAAAGAGGTTTTTTTACTGCAATGATCCGCAAGATGTATTCAATAGTAAACAGGATGGTGAACACCCACTCAAGCACAAAAAAGAGTTCGCCGTACCGGGAATGAAGTGACGCTACACTATCAAGCATGACAACACAAATACTGGCGAGAATACAAATAAGCAAACAGACATCGAATGTTTTGCCGGCAGAAGTGTTGGATTCAAAAATTACTTCGTGCAGCCTGCGCTTCCAACTGTTACTTTGAAGGTTCATCTAAGTTTCCTTGCAAATTCAACTCACCAGTACCTGTCTCTGCCTACAAATGCCCTTCGTATCAACGCCACAATCAGGGTAAACAGCGCCGAGCCGATCACTGACCACACAATGGGAAACGGCTTTCCCTGCACATCGATCGTAAACCATTCAGGTAACCCGAGTTTACCGGCGAGCCACATACCAATATAGGCACCAATAAATCCAACGATTATCGATACCAAACACCCGCCTAAACTATAGCCTGCCAGCGATTGGCCGATAGCCCCGCAAATGGCGGCAATTGCCAAAAGAACCAAGAATCCTATAAGTGTCATAGATGGAGATTTAGAAGAATGTAGCAACATTTATTATGCCATATCCTTTGGCATGCACAAAAAAGCAGGTCTATTAAACAGGCGTCGATTATTGGATGTAAAATTTTATCTCTTTCCCCAAACCTGCACGGTACCTCTCCCTTTTCTGAACCCTTTTGTTTCGTACCAGAATTCGATCTTACGGACATTGCGGCTACCACCCGGAAGGTCGATCACGCGGCTCTCGCCGCCTTTCGGAATTCTTTGCTTTAATGCTACATCTAACTTATCGCCGTTCTCAAAGTGAACATCCATATCAATGACATGAACGGGGCCATCTTTTACTTTCACTTTTAACTGGCTGTAATTGTCATTGCCGGTTACATGGATCACATCGCGGTCGACAAGAAAGCTGACCTTTTTTTCACCAATCAATACCCATTGTTGGTTTGTATTGTTCTTTGTCGTAAAACTGAAAAGAACAACTGCAGAAATAAATAATAGCGATTTTAAGAGCTTCATATAATGGTTTTTAAAATTGAACTATTTTCTGACCTTGTTTTGAGCATCCCGTTTAATAAAACCAAGTTACAGAAATAAAAAAACTACCCCCGGGGTAGTTTTGTATATAAGAGTTCTGGTGTAGTAATCAATCTGCGGTCGGGCATTTATAGCTCTGCAGGTTGAATGAGACATACAATATTGCCGTTGCAAACTGGTCTTTTTGTGTTGCAATACCGCGCTGTATACCTGGTTTGCCAATGGGAGCTCCCAACTCATAAGAACGGTCATGCAATAAAAACGCAGGTGAGGGATCACCGTTTGGTAATGGAGGAAACACAGAAGGATCGACATATGTCTTGCTTACGTCATCCAAATAATCGGTACCCGTAATACGATGCACAATTTCAAATCCAATATTTATTCTTTCATTGATGCAATACTTAACACCAGCTCCGAACGGGATGCTGAACGCCATGGAACCATATGGCTTCCGGTCAGGATACAATGAACTCCCCTGGCCTTCGGTGTTCAATGGACGCAGAAAATGTTTTTGACCCTGCAACATGGCAAACGGATCATAGTTGAAAACACCGACACCAAATGTTATGTAGGGTGTGAAGTTGTATCCGGGCTCACCAGGCATAAAACGAAAGAAATTAAAATCACCCTGTAACGCCAGCTCCCATACATTTGAATTAAAACTAAGATTGCGTTGTTGCATGTAGGAATTGTGATCATTATAAATATCAGAATAACCTAATTGAGCAAAGCTGGCACCTACCCTGACAGCGATATAGTTTCCAAAATTCTTACGAAAGAATGCGGTGGCAGCGATTTTGGGCCTGTTGAGATGTGCTCTGGTATTAAGATCTCCAAAGTAGTGAGCTGCACCTGCTCCTATACCAAATTCACCTTCCTGTATCACAGCTTCACGCTGAGCCGAGACAAATAAAGAAGATAAACCGAGAACCGCCAGAATTAAGAGTGTCCGAAACATCTTGCAAAATAAGAATTCAGTCTATTAAAACGAAAAAAACTATCCCGGATTGTATGGATTAAGAATGATTTCAAGGAATACTACACAAAGTGATGTAAAGCGACGTGTACACTGATTGCTTAACCATCCTGATTCCCTCCTAATCTTCGTAAAATCCCACGAATCCTGGTTTAGTTTCTTTTATCCAGCCCCCAGGTCAGTTTGTTATGCAGGGTTTGCAGGAAATTATTCTCGGTTAGTCGCAGAAGATTAAGGAGGAATGATTCCTTTTTTACCGCCAGCTGTACGTTCTTACTCACGATTTCTTTGCGGCTGTCGAGGGCGCAGATCACATGGTCCGAGCGACTTTCAATTTCAAATGAGATGATGTTGTCATCAGGAACGATGATCGACCGGACATTCAAATTATGAGGTGCCACGGGAGTAATCAGGAAAGTGCCGGCTTCGGGGAACACGATCGGCCCGTTACAACTCAAGGAGTAACCTGTAGAACCCGTCGGGGTTGCGACGATGAGCCCATCTGCCCAGTACGTGTTCAGAAATTCTCCATTTAGGTAGGTATGGATCTTGATCATTGGAGCCGTATCTCTTTTATGGATCGAAAACTCATTCAATGCAAACGGAACGTTCCCGAACATAGAAAAACTTGCATCCAGGTGAATCATCGTTCTTTTATCGATCACATAAGTTTGTTTCTTTAACGCCTTCACAGCATCAGCCAACTCATTACGGCCAATACTTGCCAAAAAACCAAGACGGCCAAAGTTGATACCCATGATCGGTAGTCCCTTGTCTCTCACCAGAGCCACGGTATCAAGCAAGGTGCCATCACCACCAAGGCTGATCACGAACTCAATCTCGCTTGTAAGATCATCTGATAAGTAAAAAGTCGTTGTGCCGGGAGGGAGATTTAACCTGTCCTTTATTTCTTCATAGAAGGGCAGGAAAACTGCTATGGAGATCTTTTGACGGGCTAATTCATCAAAAAAAAATTGAACATCCCTTCGCTTTTCTTCTTCGAGTAACCTGCTGTAAATGGCGATCTTCATAAATGCGGAGGATCAGAAATAGGTCTTCCTGTGTAAATATATACCGTTTTGACCTAACAGGTTGAAGCTCCATTCAATCTTAAACGTGAAGTCATAGTGAGTTATAAAGTCAAGGCCAAGTCCCCAGGAATACAACATCCGGTTATTAAGCGTATTCAATCCAGGTTCCGGGTGATACATGTAACCGGCATTTACAAAAGTTTTTACATACGCCCTTAATGGAACTTTATACATTAATTCATCTCTCTTTCTTTTTACATGAAAGTAAAGATTCACAATCTCTCTTGACAATAAGGCTTTGGCATAACCCCCGGCTACACCATCCACCACATAATATTCAAAACCCTGCATGAAGAAGTCGCTGTAGCCAAGTAATCGCTGATTAAAATATGGTTGCCGGAAAGGA
>DASTIZ010000292.1:0-25608 GCA_035717045.1 Chitinophagaceae bacterium | reverse complement strand
CCAGGAATTCAATATCCGGTTTTCCCGTTTTTGCCTTATCAATTTTATACACCTGCAAACAGCTCCATGCATGGACGGGAGGATTTACGTCACCGAATGCCCATTCGTACGCAGGCAATTGCCCATTGGGATGCATGTACCATTCACGCAAAAGCAAGATCAACTGCCCTTTTGCAAAATCCGGATCGATCATGCTTAATGGCACACAATGAAATGCCAAATCCCAGGCCGCATACCAGGGATATTCCCATTTATCAGGCATAGAAATGATGTCCTCATTATTCAGGGTTTGCCATTGATGATTGCGGCCATATTTCCGTGACTCCGGCGGTGCGGGCTGCCCGGGATCCCCGTTTAGCCAACGGGGAATATCAATATTAAAATATTGTTTACTCCAAAGCATTCCTGCAAACGCCTGCCGTTGGATATTCATCGACTCTATGTCCTTAGTCGTTGTTACCTCTTTATAAAATTCATCTGCTTCTTTGATCCGATTCTCAAAAACCTCATCAAAAGAAATATCAAAGGGATCTTTGTCGATAAAATGCTTACTGAAGCGCAGTTTAACAGTAACCGATGAATTATTCTCAATCGTATATTCATACATCGGCGCTATTTTAGTTCCTTTTGTTTTTACTTCTAACCAGTCGAAACGTTGTTCCCTCACGGCCGCGTGAAAAGCATCCTTAACATAAGGAGTGGCATTCGGTACGCCATATAATCTTTCCGTATTGGTTTCATTTTCGGTAACCAGAACACGAAGTGGCTTTTCAAAATAGAAATGATAATCACCTTCCCGGTAGTGATCCGCTTTTGCATGACCATACCCATCACCACCATCTTTTAAATAAATGAAGGGTTTTTCATGCATCATTCCAAAACTCCAGAGATTTCGCAGCCACAATGTTGGTAACACGGCAATATATGCCGCATCGTTACCGCGATTATGTATCGTCACTTTTATTAAAATATCCTCTGCATCATTCTTTGCATACTCAGTGAATACATCAAAATATTTGTGATCACTAAAAACCCCGGTATCCAATAATTCATATTCTTTGTCAAAACGGTTTCGGTTTCGATTCGTATGAACCAAATCAGCATACGGAAACTCAGCCTGCGGGTATTTATACAGGTGTTTCATGTATGAATGGGTAGGCGTATTATCCAAATAATAATACAGCTCTTTTACATCTTCGCCATGATTACCTTCGTTCCCTGTTAATCCGAATAGTCGTTCTTTTAAGATGGGATCCCTGCCATTCCATAATGTAATGGCAAAACAAATGTGCTGCAGGTTGTCACTGATGCCGGCAATACCATCTTCACCCCAGCGATATACTTTCGATCTTGCCTGATCATGCGGAAAATAATCCCAGGCATTCCCATACTCGCTGTAATCCTCACGTACAGTTCCCCATTGCCGTTCGCTGAGATAAGGCCCCCATCTTTTCCACCGCGGGTCGACTAATCTTTTTTGTTCTGCGTTCATTTTAGAAGCTATTTTTATTATGTACCCAACTGAAGTGCTGCTATTAATCTTCCGTTGCGTCGCACTCTTCATCCGTAACAATTCTATGCAGCAAAGGGCTTCACGCTAAGCCGCAATGTTCCCGCAAAGGCACAAAGACGTCCTTGCGTCCTGGTTCTAAGCCTTTCGTCTTTGCGCGAAATAAAACCCTATCCATTGTCTTCAAATCCGGGATAAAGTGTCATCCCCCCATCAACAAACAAGGTAGTACCATTTATGTAATCGGCATCATCACTTGCAAGAAAGACAGCTGCCTTACCGATGTCTTCAACCTGCCCGATTCTCTTTTCAGGGATTAGTTTTAATAGATTCTGAAGATGTTCGGCGGTGTCCCATGCTTCCTTATTAATTGGTGTAGCAATAGCACCCGGTGCAATTGAATTGACACGAATATTATGAGGCGCATATTCCTGGGCAATGGTCTTCATCATCAGCATTACGCCGCCTTTACTCGCCGCGTAGTTAGCATGCCCGGCCCAGGGAATTACTTCATGCACACTGCTCATACAGATGATCTTACCAGCCGACCTGGATTTACCATTCACACCTCTTCTTAAAAATTCTCTTATCGCTTCCCTGGCACAAAGAAACTGTCCGGTTAAGTTTACTCCAATTACAAAATTCCACTGATCCAATGTCATTTCTGTAAACTTTGCGTCTTTTTGCAAACCTGCATTGTTCACCAGGATATCAACGGTTCCGAATCGTTCAATCACATCCCTGAACATATTCACCACTTCATCTTCCTTACTAACATCACACTTATAACTGATAGCTCTGCCGCCATCCGAATTAATGTCAGCAACAACGGCATCGGCCATTGCCTTTGCCCCAGGCACAGGATAGTTCACAACAACCGTTGCCCCGGCTTTTGCCATTTCTTTGGCACAACCGGCACCTATCCCGCTACTCGAACCGGTTATGACGGCTATTTGTCCTTCTAACTTCTTTTTTTCCATTTTATATTTTGTGGGTTTAATACAACATTCGTGAGAGCATGTTGCCTGTTTGGGTTATCAATTTTTTATTTTTTATTTCATCAAGCCCATGTTGAATCAATTTAATCTCAAAATCGGCAACTGCATTTTTATAATTGTCAAAGGCTTCTTCACCGGATGCAAACGGATTCAGATAGCGATAAGTATCATCCTTAGTTCTTCCATCATTACACATATAATAAAAATGATCGGCGCTTTGCAGTGAACCCCAGCGTTCCAGGGCACCCGGTATTGCAGACCTCAATACCATTTTTTCCAAACTATAAATTTTACGCAGCGTATTATTCTGCATCATGTTTTCTGATAAAACGCAACTTTCCATATCCTTGTCTTCCCATGAAATTGTTTGGGGAACGTTATAAATGTCTTTCGGGTAACAACTTTCTAATGCTTCAGAAGGGGTAACAAACTTCCAATCCTTATTGGCGCGAACCGCAGCAGGAAGATGTTTCAGAAATTCAAGAATTCCGCTGCTTTCCTTTTTATGAATTCCAAAGGTTTCATAATCGAAGAATAGATTGATAGTGCAGCTATTTCCAACCTGATTATGGAGCCACCCCGCATATTTCGCGGCTGTCAAAGGTTGTTCGTTCCAGGCAGGATCATCGAAACGAAAAGCGATGTCGTCACTTAGCCTTACATTTCTTAGCAATAAACCGAAATCATCCCGGTAACCACGGTGATCAGGAGCGGCATAAATTTGATTCGGGGATCGGCCCCTTAGTATTCTTTCCAACCCTTCGCATAAAATCCCTTTATAACCAAGATCGGCAATAAACCATGCCAGTTCATTGCTATAGATAAGTTCCGTATTTCGAAAAACAGTGGGTTCAATTCCAAATACTAATTTGACCAGGACATCATGCTTTTGTATCTGGCGCCTGAATTCATTTTTAGAATAGAGCCAGCTTAGCGAGTGGTAATATGTTTCCGAAAAAATTTCAACACAGCCGGTGTTCACCAGCTGGATGAACGATCCTAAAACATCTGGTCTATATCGCTGTAATAACTCTACTGCTGTGCCACTGAAAGAAAATGCGATCTTAAAATCATCATCATGTTCCCTGATCAATGAATGGATGATCCGGTTGACCGGGAGATAACACTCATCCGATAATTTATCAACTGCCTCTTTACCCGCCTCGTCATCAAACCAATTACCATAAGCCCCGACGTCGCCGGGCATGAATCTTTTCAACCGATATGGTATATGAACTTTAAATCCTAAACTGACAGAAGGCATGGTTGTTAGTTTTGAGTGTCCTGGTTTTCGGAAAAACGGCCGCTGCAGATCACAGGGCCGTTCCTGAACTTACTAACCAAAATCAACTGCTACATGAAAAAACCTTTCTTCAAAATTATATCAGCGTAAGGGAGAGGATTGTCAAGGGATTTACAAATGATGTTATTTATCATAAATCAGTTCCAGGCCACGGGATTATTCAATTCAATATGTTTCCGGTCATAACAAAGCATACCGGAGCTTCTCAACTCATTCAATAACATATTCACACTTTGCCGGGACGTTGCAATAAAGCCAGCAATATCACTATGCGTTAAATAATTGTGCAGGATTATTTTATCACCCATGCGATTACCATCTGTACGTGCCCAATTCTTAATAAACCGAATGAGTCTGTCTTTTGTATCGAGGAACACCAATTCAGCATGACGACTTTCAAGCCTCTGTAATTTTGAATTTACTTTTTTTACAAAGCCCAAAGCCATTACCGGGTTGTCCTCAAGAATTCTTTTAAAATCATGGGTATGGAATGATACAATGATTGTGTTTGCAGTAAGAGCTTCTGCTGCTTCATACTTATTTAACTGCCCTTCCAAACTCAGGTCACCAAAAATGTCCGGTTCCACCAAAATGTCTTTAATCAGTTCGCTTTCAGCCGAGCTATTGTCCGTGATCTTGACCTTTCCTTTTACCAGGAAATGGATTTTTGTATAGCCAGCTTCACCATAGCCGACCACCTCGCCGCGGTAAACGGTTCTCATTTTCGCATTTGCAGCAGCATCTTTTAATTTCTGCTCAGGCAAAGAAGACATCAAAGGATGGTTTCTTAGGTAGATGTATTTCATGTCGTCCGTCATAACTGTAGTTTTAAAAAGTTTATAATGGATGTTTTAGTTCAGTGACAATGCGTTTTCTATCTTGCTGATCACAACATTCTTGGGTACAAGGCCCGAAACATGGTCAATGATCTTCCCTCTTCTGAAAAAAAGTATAGTTGGTATTTCCATCACGCCATATTCCTTGTCAATCCCTATCTCTTTTTCTACATCGATCGTAAAGAAATTAACCATGCCGGTGTAGGATTTGGACAGCTCTTCATAGATTGGGGATATGATCTGGCAAGCTCCACTCCACTCTATTTTGAATTTTACCAGCGACAATCCAGGCCCCTCCATCACTTCCTTTCTGAATTCCTGTTTAGTTATTTTCCTGCTCATATTTTGTTTTTAGAATTTCCCGGCGTATTGTTTTCAATGGTCATGCCAGGATTTTTTTTTGACATTAAGAAACTTTGAAACACGCTCCAGTATTGCATTTCACAGAAGTCATTTTTTACGTAACGTTTCGTAGATAAAGGCGTGCTCTCCCGATATGTTGGGAACTTCCCAATGTTTTGGGATCGGAAACAGGAGATGAGCGGTATAAAAAATCCCCTTGTCGGGGATTCATAGCAGGAGAAACCGTCAACACAATCTCAATTATATTTTTTGAATTTTATACTGAGCCAGTTTGCATCAGCCTTTTTAATATATGCTTGCTGATCTTTATTCCAGGTATCCCTCACTTCTTTATTATAATTTAAGTAAAGTTTTCCCTCTACGATGGTCCATGCCTCAGGACTTGTCTCTGCCTTGTAACCCCGCGAACACCCAAAAGCACAATACCCGCCGTATTGTGGTTCATATCTTTCCGGGTTAGTTCTGAACAGTTCGGCATTCTCTTTACTGGAAAACTGCCAATTCACACCCTTATAGGTGACATTATTTGTTGCAGTTCCTTTCACAGGCTTGGCTTCTGTAAAATAAGCCACCACATCATAGCCATTTACGGCAATGGTTTCTTTTGCATAGATCTCATCCTGCTGGGAAAATAACTGTACTGAAACGAACATGCTTACTCCAAATACAATTTTTTTCATCGTTTTCTTTTTACAGTAAAACTAACTGCAGTGGAGACGCCCGGGTGTCGGTTATTGTACAAGAGTTTTCAATATGGGTATTTCCGTGTTAACCGCCGGTGCCATTTCTTTCACGTATAGAATTCGATTTCTGTCTTTTAGCAGACAATGAACTACTGCAAATGATGATAGCTTTGTTTCGTAACTACAGTAATATGAAAAAGGAGTTTTTATTCATAACAGCACTTGTATTCATCAGCGCCGTATCCTTTTCGCAGGATGGAACTGCAATAAGAAAAAAACATTTTAATCTTAGTAAAAGCGGCTTGGCAATCGATGGTTATGATCCCGTTGCCTATTTCAAAAGCAATAAAGCGATGGAAGGGAAAAAAGAATTTGCAATTAATCACCAGGGTGCTGTTTACTATTTTTCTAATTTGAACAATAGGGAGGCCTTCATAAGAAATCCCGAAGCGTATGAGCCGCAGTATGGGGGTTGGTGCGCTTATGCAATGGGAAAAAACGGCGAAAAAGTAAGCGTTGATCCGGAGACTTTCAAGATCGTTAATAATAAGCTATACCTTTTTTATAATAGATTTTTCAATAATACCCTTACAGCCTGGAACAAGGATGAGGATAATTTGAAGACAAAGGCAGATAACAACTGGCAAAAAACATTTCATCAATGAGTATACAACTGTCAATAACATCAATTGCCCCATGGGTATTGAGGATCATAGCCGCTTTGATCATGCTGCAAACACTTTATTTTAAATTCAGTGGAGCAGAAGAGTCGGTATATATTTTTTCCCAATTAGGAATGGAACCATGGGGAAGAATCGCCACCGGGATACTTGAGTTGATTGCTTCGTTGTTGATCCTCTATCCAGCGACTACTTTCTTTGGTTCCACCCTGGCGGTGGGCCTGATGTCAGGAGCCCTTATTGCCCATGTATCGCGGCTTGGCATCGAGGTAAAAAATGATGGTGGACAACTTTTCATTTACGCCCTGCTTGTCCTTTTATCGTCCCTCATTTTGGCGATCATATACAGGAATGATGGAATTACCCTGATAAAAAAAATACTCTGATATGAAAAACCTGGTGTTTATATTACTGGTGGGCTCAATAATGACCTCATGCGTTAAAGAGAACACGCCAACAAACCCTGTGGATAATCCTGTTGACACAATGATGGCAATCAGTCAATTTCGTGGTACATTCGGTAATGGACCTTATGGCGTAGTGCGTGGTACAGCACAGATCTACGTCAAGGACGGCCAACATATTCTCGCCCTTGAAAATTTCAATAGTTCTAACGGCCCGGATCTGCATGTTTATATTTCAAAGGAGGTACAGCCGGCAAATTATATTGACCTGGGAAGGCTACAGTCGGTAAGCGGGAATCAGCAATACCCTGTACCAGGCAGTGTCAATTTTTCTGAATATAAATATGCGTTGATCCATTGCCAGCGATACAATCATTTATTTGGAAGCGCTGAGTTAAAATAAACAACGAAAAACTATGATGCTGACTCAACCAATTCAACATGTATTTGTTCAGTTAAGTGAAACACTGAACCAATTGAGCAACGAAGAATATACCAGGCCAATCAAGGTCCTGGCGAATGCTACCATTGGACAACACGTCCGGCACATTATTGAGTTATTCCAATGCCTGGAGAAAGGATACGATAGCGGTCTCGTGAATTATGAAAAAAGAAGAAGGGATTACAGGATTGAATCGGATAAAGAATTCGCAATCATCCTGCTAAAAGAGATTTATTCACATATCGGGAAACCGAATAAAGAAATTATTTTGGAAGCAGAGGATTATTGTGACAGTATAGAGACGGTGACCATACCATCCAATTATTATCGTGAGATCGCCTACAACCTCGAGCACACGATTCATCACATGGCATTGATCAGAGTAGGTATGAGTGAAGTGTCATCCCTTGTGTTACCAGCCGAATTTGGTGTCGCTTATTCAACGATCAAATACCGGCAGCAATGTGCACAGTAAGTTTTATACCTGTCAGGGACAATATTATCATCACGTCAAATCGGGATGAGAAGGTAACACGGAAAGAAGCAAGTCGCCCCGGAGTCTCCTTTTATAAAGGACAAAAATTATTGTATCCGAGGGATGGGGACGCCGGAGGGACATGGATCGTGCTGAAACAAAATGGAGATGCGGGTGTTTTACTCAATGGCGCATTTATTTGCCACGCCCCGGAGCTACCATACCGGATGAGCAGGGGTGTTGTTTTGTTGGATATAGTGTCAACCACAAGGCCATCGATTGCTTTTACAAAGATCAATTTGCAGGATATCGAACCATTTACGTTGGTATTGCTGGAAAGCAATTGCCTGTATGAATTCAGATGGGATGGATCCGAAAAGTATTGCCGTCAATTAAGTACTAACCGCGCCCATATCTGGTCATCGGCTACGTTATATGATGGATTTGCCGTAAAGAAAAGAGAACAATGGTTTGCCTCGTTTTTGAACAGTCACCCGGTGCTGACACAGCAGGACATTATGAATTTTCACCGCTTTACGGGCGATGGTGACAAAAAGAATGACCTGCTGATGACAAGGGACAGCGTTTATAAAACCGTTAGTATCACCAGCATATTTAGGACACGGGACAGAGGTAATATGAAATATCTTGATCTGAGTAATAACCGGTTATCTGAAGTAAATATTGCTCTCACTGCATCAACGGCATTGAAATGAAAAGGATCTTATACAACCCTTTTTTTATAAAGTTATTGAATTGGGAATACTGGCCGTTCCATGCCGTTTATGCGCCGCTATATCCCTACTGGCTTTTCCTTTGTCTGAAAGCAAGGTCGTTCTTCTTTTTTAACACGGCGAATCCTTCCATCAGGAATGGCGGATTCTTGATGGAGTCAAAGAAGGAAATATATGATCTGATACCACCTGAATACTATCCACGCACGGCTTTTTTCAGGACGGGCACGTCAGCACAAGAGGTCGCTCAATTGGTTTTGCAACAAAATTTTAAATACCCACTGATTGCCAAGCCGGATATCGGGATGAAAGGCATGATGGTTAAGAAACTCGAAAATGAAAATGACCTGACGAGCTATGCAGCCAACTCAAAAGTAAACTTCCTGGTGCAGGAGTTTATTTCTTATAAAAAAGAAGCTGGTATTTTTTATTACAGGAAACCGGGCGACGACAGGGGTTATATATCCGGCATTGTCAGTAAGGAGTTCCTTTCGGTAAAAGGAGATGGTACCAGTACCGTTGAAGAATTGCTTTCAGGAAACAAAAGAGCTATTCTGCAATTATCCACTTTACGGGACAAGGAAAAAGATAAAATGGGTCTGGTCTTAAAACCGGGGGAAGAATTGATAATTGTTCCTTATGGAAATCATGTTCGTGGCGCCAAGTTTTTGGATGATAGTAATTTAATCGATGAAGAACTTACCCAAACGATCGACTCGGTATGTAAAAAGATAACAGGGTACTATTACGGCAGAATGGATGTACGTTATAACACCTGGGAAGAATTAAAGCGGGGAAAAAATTTTTCTATTATCGAATTGAATGGCGCCGGTAGTGAGCCAACGCATATTTATGACCCAAAACATACTGTGTTTTATGCATGGAAAGAAATAATCAGGCATTGGAACATCTTATACAAAGTCAGTAGGAGCAACTATCACCCGAAAAAAAGTCCTTACATGAGCTTACGATCAGGACTGGATATGTTCAAAGAGAACAATGAATACATGAGGTTGCTGAACAGTTGATCACTTTTCGCGCTTAATACCCAGCTTTTTCATTCTTGCTTCCAGCGTTGTAGGGTTCAGACCTAAAATCTTCGCTGCGCCTTTTTCACCGC
Organism: Chitinophagaceae bacterium; assembly: GCA_035717045.1. Lineage (GTDB taxonomy): Bacteria > Bacteroidota > Bacteroidia > Chitinophagales > Chitinophagaceae > VBAS01. The sequence continues at coordinate 16,060 of DASTIZ010000292.1, read as the reverse complement.
TTACTTTCCATCCTGTTTTATTAAGCGTTTCAATAATGTGATCCCTTTCGACGTCATCCAGTCGTCCCGGTGCAGGCTTTCCATTTACGGATACTTTTTCGGCAGGGATCCAGTCTCCATATTCTAAACTGCCTTTTGTGCTTAAGATCATTGCTCTCTCTATGATGTTCTCCAGTTCACGAATATTACCGGGCCAGTCATAAGCCATTAATGCATCCATTACATTTTTCGGAATGTCCGTGATCTTTCTTCCAATCTTGCCTTCATGTTTATGGCAGAAATGTTTTACCAGGAGCGGAATATCCTCTTTACGCTCACGAAGAGGCGGGCACACAACGGGGAAAACATTCAGGCGATAGTATAGATCCTCCCGAAATTCTTTTTTCTCAATTGCCAGTTGGAGATTCCGGTTAGTAGCTGCAATAACCCTGGTATTTACTTTTAGAGTATTTGGATTTCCCAGTCTTTCAAACTCACCCTCCTGCAGTACCCTTAATAATTTCGCCTGGAGTTCAACGGGTAACTCGCCAATCTCATCAAGAAATATCGTCCCCCCATTTGCCAATTCAAAGCGCCCAATCTTTTTGTCCAATGCACCGGTAAAAGCCCCCTTCTCATGACCAAACAATTCACTTTCGATAAGATTAGCCGGCAGCGTGGCACAGTTAACCTTTACCAACGGCTTTTTACTCCGGTTGCTGATATTATGAATGGCTCGCGCGATCAACTCTTTTCCCGTTCCTGATTCACCCAGAATCAAAACTGTTGCGTCGGTGGCTGCTACCTGTTCAATTTGTCGTAATACCCGCTGGAAGACACGACTTTTACTTACAATTTCTTCAAAGTTGTAAGTAAGCTTTATTTCTTCCTGGAGATACTGATTCTGCGCCTGTAATCGTTGTTTCTCGTGTTGGAGCAAAACCTGCTCTGTAATATCAATGAACATGGTTCTTGTGAATTGCCCGCTTGGATCGGGCTTAGAGTACCATTGTATCCATACGGGCTGTCCATTGTCTTTTCTTTTTAATTCCAAAATAACACCGCTTGTATCATCTCCTCTTTCCAAAGATTCGAAGGCTTGTTTTAATCTCCGTTGGTTTTCGGGATTGTCGACAACCAGGCTCTTCCCATATAAATTATTTACCTCCTCGGGTTTTATCCCCAGGATCCTTAATGCCGCCTGGTTGGCCTTAATGAATTTTGAATCAAGGCCCTCATGTACGTATGCAATCGGTGCTTCATCAAAAAGATCACGATATCTTTCTTCACTCTGCTTTAATTGGATCTGTAATTGAACATTGGCATCTTCCAATGTCTTTTTCAGTCTTTGTTCCGCTTTGATCCTGTCGATCTCCGATCCGGCCCTTGCCGCAAAAATTCTCAGAATGGAAGTTTGATTTTGGCTTTCATTCATCGGTTTATCATCCAGGGCGGCGATATGTCCCAGTATCTCACCCGTGGCCGAACTATAAATGGGCACCGCTACATATGATTGCAAACCTTTTTCCCTTGGAAAATTTTTCTCCAATTCATTTGCGCAGAAATAATCCTTTCCCTGCATCACGATCTCACACGGCGTGCCTTTGAGATCGTACTCAATGTTTTCGAGAGGTGTCGCGTTTTTTACATAAGCGATCGTTCGGACTCTTGTTTTCTCTTCATTCACACATTCTGTAACCAGTGAATATTTAACTCCTAAAGTAAGCGTGATGAATTTTGAAAGTTCTTTGAAATAATCATACCCCACGACACCGGAAGTGGCTTCGGAAACCGTTCTTAATAATTCCTCCTCCATTTTCCGCTGCCTGATGTCCCTTACAATGCTGCAGGAATATTCTTTGTTTTCATACACCAAAAAATTCTGCGTGATCTCAACATCGATGATTGCTCCATCTTTTCTTCTGAACTGGGCATCAAATACGACCTTTTTTTTTGACCTTAACTTATCCCATACATCTTTCCAGTTTGATCTTTGCACACTTGCATTGATATCGAAGACATAGCGTGCAAGCAGCTCATCCTTTGAGTAGCCGGATAATTCGGTGGCAACATCATTTACCTGCCAGATATTTCCATCCTCCCCGACCCAAAACACAGCTTCTTTTAAATGATTCAGCGTAAAAACGTAAAAGTCATTTTCCTTCATCTGCTGCATGAGCTCAGCATTTCTTCTGCTCAGTTCGCTCTCGGTTTTCATTCGCAGCAATTCGGCGCCGATACGTGACGCAAAAATTTTCAATACGGCAGTCTGGTTCTTTTCATCACTTATTGGCCTGGAATCTGTGGCTGCGATATGCCCCAGGACTTCTCCATTGACAGGGTTTATGATCGGAGCGCCGACATAGGCCTCAAGTCCCTTCGCCCCGGGAAAAAGATCCTGTGCACCTCTTGGTAAAAAATAAGGTTGACCAGTCATCATCATGCTGCACCCGGAATCTGCAGTGTTATATTCGATATTGTCCAATATTTTTTCTCCCTTCACAAAAGCAACCGTGCGAAGCCTGGTCTTATCTTCATTGGCGCATTCAGCCACAAAGCAATACTCCATGCCTAAAATCTCGGCGACCTTAGTGGTCAGTTCAAGAAGAAAATCCCTGCCTGTAAGCCCATACGTAGATTCTGAAACTTTACGGAGTAATTCTTCTGTAAAATCCTTATCTGAAACGCTTTTGTTCATTGAAAACAGTGGGAAAATGAATTTCGACTAAGTTACACAAATGATTATAAAATTGCTTTAGGTGATCATCGGGAGTGTCGTCGCGCCGACACTCTGTATTTTAGTCGGGGTTAATACGAAAGCGATGTGATTGTTTAGCCCGTCCAAATCAGAACTTTTTTGTTTCCGCTACCTTTGCCCGCCATGGGGCAAAAAAAATTGATCCGCTTTGCCGAGCTGAATACGTTTCCCAACGTGCTGCAACATCCTGAAGGAATAAAAGGAAAGTGGAACGGGTTTTTTAAAAACAATAACCCTATCACACTTGAATTGGCTTGCGGCAAAGGCGAGTATGCCGTTGGTCTTGGTCAACTTTATCCTCATAAGAACTTTATTGGTGTAGATCAGAAGGGCAACCGGATCTGGGTGGGCGCAAAAAAAGCGCTCCGGCAACAGCTTAACAATGTGGCCTTCTTAAGAATTCAGATCGACCAGGTGAATGATTACTTTGATGCAAACGAAGTAAGTGAAATATGGATAACATTTCCCGATCCGCAATTAAGAACGGGCAAATCGAAAAAAAGACTGACTCATCCAAAGTTTTTAAGGTTGTACAGGCAAATACTCATCCCCGGTGGTTTTGTTCACTTGAAAACCGATAGCCCGGACCTGTACCGGTTTACGAAACTGGTGATCGACAGGTATAACTGTGATTTACGGGATGATATCGGGGATGTTTATAAGGATAATAGTATCAGTGATGACCTTAGGATCAAAACATACTATGAATCGCTCGACATTGCTGGAAGCAACCGTATTTATTACTTAAAATTCTCCCTGCCGGATGTTTTACCCGAAAGCGCGAAAGACAAAGAACTGCAGCAATTCTTAAAGATATATGAAGCAAAATAACCTGATTGAGGGAATAGATTTCTACATAAATAAAGATGGCCTTATAGTTCTTACTGAAAAATACCATCTCGATAAAGGATTTTGTTGCGGAATGGGGTGCACACATTGTCCTTATAACTATGAAAATGTTCCGGAACCGCGTCGATCAGGTCTTCTTTCATTAAATGACAAACAATCCGGTTGATGTATACGCATTAAACACCGGCGTATTGATTCAGCAATTTGAATGGCCCGGGTGTTAACCTGGTTGGCACAGAGTCTGCATAACATCTCTTATAAAAAATTTCGACCCATGAAAAAAATAGTTTTCGTAGTCGCCCTGGCTTTTTTGGCTATTAAGGGGGTAAGCCAGCAGAAAAAATTAAAAGACCTTGTCGGCCGCTGGGAAATTGCCAGCGATCAGAATAGTGTTGCTTCGCTTGAGGTGATCGATAGTGCAAACATAATCCTCAGCTATAATGGTGAAAAAATAAAGCTCACAGACTACAAGATCGACTTTTCCAAAACACCGATATGGTTTGATTTTACAACAGGCACCGGAGATTCTGCGGTGAACGTTAAAACTCTTATTGAGATCGTGAGTGATAATTTGATCAAATGGCAACTGTTTGTTGATGAGGAAAGGACCCCATACTTCACTTCCACTAAAGGAGAATTATTTTTTTTAAGGAAGGCGAAGACCACGGCAATTGCAGGTGTCGCGGCTAATTAATATGCTTCTTAGATAAAGTTTTAACAGGGGCATTTATATTTTTTTATCTTTATCAAATGCCTTCTATAAAAAAATCCTCTTCTAAACTAAGATCAGTAAAGCCCTCCGGTAAAAGAGATGAAAGCTTTTTTGAACTGGTTTACGAGGTGACAAGACAAATTCCAAAAGGGAGGGTAACGTCTTATGGTGCCATTGCAGCTTGCCTGGGAACGAGGCTTTCAGCAAGAATGGTGGGCTGGGCAATGAATGGTGCAGGAAAAGTAAAACCAAACGTCCCGGCGCACCGGGTCGTAAACCGTGTAGGCTTGCTTAGCGGCAAACATCACTTTTCTCCGCCGGGTTCAATGGAAAAACAATTGCTAAAAGAAGGAATCAAGGTTAAAGGAGACAAGATCATCAATTTTGAAAAACACTTTTGGGACCCAGTGAAAGAAATAGGTTTATGATCTAAAGAGATAAGAGAACCTATCGAAAATGTGTTAGGAATTCCCTACAGAATTTAGCCGCCATCCTTGTCAATTAAGCAAATTGACTTTTTATCGACTGATTCCAAAAACTTCAACAGCCTGTTGCCGAATGCAATGGGATTCTCGAGATTGATTAAATGGCCCGCATGTTGAATAATCTTTAGCATCGAACCCCGAATTTTTTCATGCATTTGTTCCGCTGCAGCAATTGGAGTTATCTTATCCTCTTTCCCAACCATGATAAGCACTGGAATATTTATTTCCGGCAATTGGTCGCAGGTATCTGTACGTTCTGCCAAAGCATGCAGGGTATTACAGAGTGATAGTTTCGGAGTACTTATGATCATGCCTTTTACCGCAGAAATCATATTCTTCTTTTTTGCGAAAGATTCAGGCGCAAAAAGATTTTTTATAGTCTGATCAGCGTACTGCTCCACTCCATTTTCCATAATATGGATAATGGCAGTGCAGCGGTTTTCTTTAATTTCGGGGGTATCAGCTATACATTGTGTATCATTTAAGATCAGTGCATCAAAACGGTTGGGATATTTTAAGACTGCATTTAATCCAATGTATCCGCCGAGTGATAGGCCACACAAGATTGATTTTTCGACTCCTAACTTTTTCATGAGACGGGAAAGGTCATTAACAAAAAGTTCGATAGAGAAATCATCAGCGCCGGCATCCGAGTTACCATGTCCCCGAATATCGTATGCTATTACACGGTAATCGTCCTTTAGTGCATCAATCTGCGTGTTCCACATGGACTTATTAAAGGGAAATCCGTGAATGAAAATGATAATGGGGGCATCTTCCGGACCATGATCATTATAGCTGACGGCAAGTTTATCTATGATGATCCTGATGTTATTACCAATACGCCGCATGTCATTTTGTTTTTTTACTGTTCGCCGCTCAGCGATGGAAAACTCATTCTTCCAGGGGTTCACTATGCTCAGATCAGCACAAGGTAAAGATGAACACTGTTTAAAATACAATCGTTACACATCTATTAAAATAAGTTATATAATTCACACATAGATGGAACCAGGCTGGATCAGTCCGAATATTAATTGCGTGCCTTTTTTATAAAAATGATTATGATATATACAATGATAGCAATCGAAATTGATATAAGCCACAGGCCGACGAATATTGGAGTTATTTTCAATGTTTCATTTTTTAATTTGTGATCAGATTTGATAGCCATACAAAAGAACAACGGTGAAGGCCAGTAGAGCGATTGCCAAAAAAAAAGCAACGGTGAACCTGGTATTAGCAAATAGTTTCATTTTTCAATTGATTTAGAAACGTAAGTTTTTGATAAATTACTAAGGTCAAACTCCGGCAGAGGCCAATCACCCGATGGTATTTATTCATAAGCCAGAGCAGGACCCTCAACAATCGGTATTATTAAGCCGGCAAGAAGAAACAGGACAATAATTTTGGAATGTTGAGTGCAAAGGTGCCTGGTTATATGCGATTTAATATTACATAGCTTTAGAAAAAAGTTACATGTTTCCTACCTCGGGGAAAAGTGGCTCCTTATGAAATAGAAAACCACCCCGCTTATGTCAGGGTGGCTTATCAGAAAGGTAGGATTAATGGCTAAGAGGATAGGGCTGAAGTTATTAACCGCTTTCAGGAAGGGTACCACATAAACCAGGCATATCTCGCCTTGGCTGTTAGGCGTAGATCCATTAACAAAATAAAGATCCTAAGCTTCAATTATCCATTCATTATATCATTATTTGAAAAGTTTATATAATTCACACCTTTTAGGATCGCCATTGGTATGACTTCAAAGACTTGGCATATAATATGTGAATGATGTAACATATTGACAGTGTTGTGTAACAGTTGTCATTTTTATTACGATCATCTTTACAGGCCGGGCTAAATAAGAAATCCACATAACAAAAAAGTGCTGGAATAAAAAGCCTGGTAGTATCTGAACATTCATAATTAAAATAAATATAATGAAAACGATTAAAGTTGTACTTGCGGGTTTTTTAATAACAGCCCTTTTTTCTGCTGGCTGTAAAACGATGAATAGAACCCAAAAAGGTGCAGTAATAGGGGCTGCAGCAGGTGGGGCGACGGGTGCAGTTATTGGTAAAGCTGCCGGCAACACAGCCCTTGGCGCTATTATCGGCGCGACAGTCGGCGGCGTTACCGGCGCCGTTATCGGACGCCAGATGGACAAGCAGGCAGAAGAAATTAAAAAAGAAGTTCCGGATGCCGAAGTAGTCAGAGTAGGAGAAGGAATCGTAATAGAATTTAAGAGCCAGGTATTGTTTGGCTTTGATCAATCCAATCTGACTTCAACTGCACGAACAAACCTGGATAAATTAGTCACGATCCTTAAAAAATATCCGGACACAGATATAGAGGTGCAGGGACATACCGATAGTAAAGGAACTACCGCGTACAATGAAGCATTGTCGGAACGTAGAGCATCTACTGTTTCTTACTACCTGGCCGACAAAGGGATTGCACATTCACGGCTAAAAATTAAGGGATTTGGTGAGACCCTTCCAAAATACAGTAATGCCACGGAAGAGGGCCAGACACAAAATCGCAGGGTAGAGTTCCTTATTACTGCTAACGAAAAGATGAAAGCAGACGCGGCCAAAGAAGCAGAAAAAAATGGTAAATGATCATGGCAGAAGTATAAATGATAAGACATTATTATCGGCTATAAAAAAAATGAAAAAATGAAAAAAAGAATCGGATTAGTTAGTGCGTTGGTCTTTGTTATGGTGTTTTCACAGGCGCAACAAAAAGTAAATCTTCGTGGCAACACAAGTTTTGGTCTTCGTGGTGGTATCAATTTTCAAAATATTAATGGTAAAGATGAAAATGGTGATAAACTGGAGAACGATATGCTGACTGGTTTTAATATTGGTATCAATGCGGAGATCCCGGTGGGAGTGGATTTTTATTTTCAACCCGGCTTGCTGTACACAGTAAAGGGAGCAAAGAGTGAAGAGGTTATTCTTGGGCAGACTATCGAGGGCAAGATTAAGATTTCTTATGTAGAACTTCCCTTGAATTTTCTATACAAACCCATGCTGGGAACCGGGCATTTGTTACTGGGCTTTGGTCCTTATGTGGCGCTGGGTGTAAGTGGCAAAGCAACGTATGAAGGAACCGGATCAAGCCTGAACTCGGATGTCAAATTCAAAAATAAAGTAATGACTTCAGATCCTGACGATGTTGTTTATATCAGGCCGTTGGATGCCGGCGCCAATATACTGGCAGGCTATGAATTCGGTAACAGGGTATCTTTTCAGTTAAATACACAATTGGGTCTTACTAAGATCAATCCTGAATATGAAGGAGTTCCTGATGATAAAACATCAGCCAAAAACACGGGCTTTGGCTTCTCTTTAGGTTTCAGGTTTTAAACAAGCATCATGAAAAAGCTTTTATTACTGATCACCGGTTTTGTCCTTAGCTTAACCATACCTGCACAGGGAAAAAAAAGAGACAATGGGAAGGAAAAGGATAAATCAAAGAATGAAAAATCGATAAACCAGAAGGACTCAGAACAAATAGCCAAAGAAAAAAGAGTTAACGACGAGCACAGCAAAAAAATATGGGAAGGGACCTACGATAATAGTAGCAATGGCCCAAAGCCATCAAAAAATCAACCGGCCAGGGTCAGGTCTTCGTTTCAAAAAGATTATCCCAATGCCTCCAACATTAGCTGGAGTAAATACCGCGGGGACTGGGCAGCAACTTTTGGGAACGGAACATCTATGTCAACTGCGTTGTACCATGCTAATGGTGATAGAAGGGATACAAGAACATTGATAACAAGAAATGAAACCCCCCGGAATGTTATTGACTCTATTCTTCACCGCAGACATGGCACATGGCTTGAAGATATTATCAAGATTGAAACGCCGGGCACAACCAACGATATATTCAGGATCAAAGATATTATACAGGGAAAGCCCCAGTATTTTTATTACGATACCGGCGGCAACCTGGCAAAATATAATTATTGATTTTAAAGCCTGGAACATTTGAGCCGCCCGACCTAATCAAGGCGGCTTTTTTCATTCATTGAATATTAACACCTCATGGGTTCACAAAGAAAACAGGTATGATAAATTCTCAGTAAATTCAAGGTGGTTTTGTCGTCAGCATAAAGTATGAGTTCTGTCCTTACCTTAGCAATTATATCGAAAACACTAACTAACTAACAGATCAATTGAAATTATACATTAAAAACATGGTCTGCATCCGCTGCAAGATGGTTGTCAAGGCGGAACTGGAAAAATTGGGATTGCATTATACGTCAGTGGAGTTAGGCGAAGCGGACATCGTGGAAGATATTTCCGCTGAACAGCAAGATCAATTCAAGTTAGCCCTGCTGAAATCAGGTCTTGAATTAATGGATGATAAGAAGAGCATTTTGATCCAAAAGATCAAAAATGTTATTGTAGAATTGATCCATTATTCAGAAGAACCTTTGACTGTAAATTTTTCAGATTATTTAAGCCAGAAGTTAAATCACAATTACACGTACCTGGCCAATCTTTTCTCAGAAGTACAAGGCACGACAATTGAAAAATTCATTATTTCCCACAAAATTGAACGTGTAAAAGAACACCTGGTGTATAATGAGCTTAATCTTACTGAAATTGCTTACCTCATGCATTACAGCAGTGTGGCCCATCTTTCCGCACAGTTCAAGAAAGTGACCGGTCTCACACCTTCACATTTCAAACAGCTTAGGGAAAAAAGACTCAACATGCTGGAAGATATTTGAGTGGGGAGGAAACTCAATGGAGTATGCTTACGGGAAAAAATATTGTTTGCTATTGTATTACCTTCTTTTTGGCATCGTTTTCCTATACTTGTTTTTCTCAAAAAACAGATACTTCTAAACGTGCTTTACCAAAAAAGCATAGATCTTTTTTACAATCGCTTTTAAGACCTATAACACGCAGTACAACAGATTCATCCACACAGCCGGGTGTGCTTATCAATAGAAATGAAGCATCGTTCCTGCCTTATGAGGGTAAAGGCATCAGGAACATCGTGATCAAAGAATTTGGATTTGAAAAAACATTTGTTGACACAACAAAAGAGATCAATTATTTCGGCAAGGGTTTTATAAACCGTTTACATAAAAACACAAAGGAATGGGTGATACGAAATAATCTTTTTATTAAAGAGAAGACTGCCCTCAACGCAAATTTAGTGGCAGATAATGAACGATACCTTCGTTCATTGGACTATATACATGATGCCCGGATAATGGTTAGTACCATAGCCAATGAACCCGATTCTGTCGATCTGATTGTTATTACTAAGGACTTTCTAAGCATTACTTTACAACTCAACGATGCAAATAAGAACCGGTTTAAAGCAAAGGTTGGCGACGCTAATTTGATGGGGACTGCGCAAAACATACAGTTTACGACATTGCTGGAAAAAAAACGAGATCCTCATTTTGGCTATGAAATACGCTACAAGCTAAATAGCATGGCTAATACATTCATTAACGCAACCATTGGTTATTCAAAGATCACTCATGACCTCTACGATGGCGCCCTGGATGAACAAAGCTGGCATGCAGGAATTGAGAGGCCATTGGTATCACAATACCTGCATATGGCAGGTGCCCTGGTGCTTGCCCATCATCAATCATATAATAATTATATGAGGCCCGACAGCCTGTTTTATAAATATCACTACAATACTTTTGATGCGTGGATCGGTTATAATCTCGGGGTAAGGAAATTCCTGCGCATCAAAACAGTGTTAAACAGACAGTTCATCAGTATTCGATATTACAGGAATAAGTTCTCAATGATTCCGTACCAGATAAATAATGGGTTTAATTTCAAATTCAACGACCGGGAAGCCATACTGGGTCAATTCACCTTTTTCAAACAAGATTTCTATAAAACCAATTACGTTTTTGGGTTTGGTATCACGGAAGATGTTCCGTATGGTTACAACATCGCTTTAACTGCCGGCTGGTATAAGCAGTTACACATGGAAAGGCCCTATGCAGGAGTTGATGCCAACCTGTACACCGTAACTAATAAAGGCAATGTGATGCAATATTTTTTTCGGACAGGAGCTTTTTTAAACAAGAAAAAAATTCAGGATGCGGTTGTGTTAATAGGTGCCAGTTCTTTCGGCCGTGTTTACAGTTATCAAAACGTCAAATTGCGACCTTACCTGCGATTCAGTTATACCAGGCAATTCAACCGCGTTGGCCTGGATCCTCTTTTTATCAAAAATATATTTGGTCTTAAATATATTCCTCTGGATTCAGCAAGTGGAAACCAGCGTTTTAGTCTACATACTGAAGCGATCTTTTTTATAAAGTTAAGATTGTTGGGTTTTAAGTTTGCGCCATTTGCATCCGCCGATTTTGCACACTTTACCGCTGAACATGAAAATACTTCCAACTCGGGTTTCTATTCCGGTTTTGGGGGTGGTATACGGACACGAAACGAAAATGTCTTGTTTGGTACAATGGAACTACGTTTCATGTATTTCCCCAGAAAATCAGAACAACACAACGCTTTTAAATTCACTTTTTCCACCAATCTTCGGTCCAGGTATAACAACAGTTACGTAAAAGCACCGGATATTATCCAGGTGAATAGTGATTTTGATAATAACATCTATTAAGATCAAAATACTGCTTAATCAGGCTCATATAGCCCGGGTCCGTATAAGTAACCAGGGTTGTAAACCTGTGAAAGATGTAAATATTATTTGCAATTATATAACAGCCAGAAGCTTAATATAGCCCATCTTTAACACGTCCTCGTTTCCCTTATCACTACAGTCCATGTTTTTTCAATACACACCTTTTTTTATGATAGTAATAATTATAATCGCTGTGATCACTTCCATTCTGGTGAACAAAAAGACCACGCCACTCAGATTGTTTATCGAAGCGCAAAAAAATGAGAATGATGGTCGTTTTGAAGATGCCGTTACTATCTATGAATCCGCCCTGGACGAGGTTGGAAAATTCAGATTTCATGGTACCCTGAAAAATAAGATAATAGATAAGCTAAAAGTATTGCACACCAATATTGAGTATAAGAATAATCTTCAGTTCATAAGGCAGTAGCCATGATACTTCATTTTATTTGTCGTTGTTGCTAAGCTCAAAACCCTTTTCTCATAGCAGTCCATTTTGGTTAAAGTCCTTGTTTTCACAGGGACTTCTTTTTGAAATAAATTGTATATGTGAATGATATAACTCTTTTCTCTAATTGTGTAATACTTTAATTGATTAAAAGGATAATCTTTATCAGGTGGAAATTCCTTCACCTTAAATTTGAAAACATGAACATAATAGCATTGAAAGGGAATTGGCTTTACCTGAGGGGAAAACTTAAACAAAAGTATGCGGTATTAACGGATGACGATCTGCTGTTTGAACAAGGCAGAAAAGAAGAAATGTTAGGAAAGATCGCGGTCAAGCTTGGTAAAACGAAAGAAGAGCTATTGAGAATTATCGACACATTATAAAGTGTATTAATAATGAAACGGTCCCATTCTAAATGGACCTTTACTTCATCGTACAATGTGTGAATTATATAACTTTTGGCTCAAATTCTGTAATGGTCGTCGCATTCAGGCCTTCTACCTTTAAACTGATTCTTAGAAGCACGTAGAGATCAACGAAGGGCTGGATTTTTATCCCGGCCCTTTTTAATTCTTCATCTTTTACCGCCGCGTTGCAGATATCACCAAACCTTATGAGTAAAATATGAAGGGCCTAATAAAATTTTAATTATGAAACAGAAAAAAATAGTTGAAAAAATTGAAAATACAGAACTGGAAAAGGCAAAAGCTCATATCGTTGTTGAAATCATAGAATATATGGCAAATTCTGTTGTGATAAAAACGATTATTAAGAAATCAACCGGTAATATAAGTGTCATGTCTTTTGACAGTGGTGAAGGTTTAACCGAAAAGACCTCCCCATTTGACACTTTTGTCCAGATCATTGAAGGCAAGGCTGAAATTGTTATTGATAATATACATCATTTACTTGATGCGGGCCAGGGGATTATCATACCTGCGCACATGTCCAATTTCATCAAGCCAAACGGGCGATTTAAAATGATCTCCACAATTATTAAGAGCGGATATGAGTAAGGGATGACACGGATTCCCCTAAATGCATATTGAAACGCGATCCAGCTTCTTATGTGTAATAGGGACTAATCATAAAATAGACAGCCACTCCTGTTAACGCCACATACAACCATATCGGCCATGTGACCCTTGCCAGCTTTTTGTGTTTTAGCCACTCGCCGGTCATGGCACGATACGCTGTAAATAGAATAAAGGGAAGAATGATACCGGCAAGCACAATATGAGTCCCTAAAATAAAATAATAGATATAACGGACAGTCCCCATGCCGCCGAATTTGGTTTCACCGGTGAATAAATGATGACAGATATAACTTACCAGGAACAAGAAGGAAAGGATGATCGATGTGATCATGATCCTTTTATGAAGGAGATACTTTTTATTCTTTACAGCTATTAACCCGGCAAGCAATAAAAAAGATACGACCGAATTTATCACGGCATTGATCTTTGCAAAAAGATGCTCGTCAAAGCCAAGCTGAACATCCAGCTTCACACGGCTTAAGATGGCAATTGCAATAAACACAATTATTGAAACAGCAATAATAAAAATCCTTGCCCTGCTATCATTCCTTCTCCAGGCCGCTTCCAGCATATTGTTTATTCTTTGATTTTCTTAATGCGATCAGAAATATACCGAGGCCAACGAGTGCCATCAGAAAAACAACACCGATCAATTCCAGTTTGCCGGCTAAAAAACTTTTCTTCCTCTTATCTTTTTCAAGCATCAATAAGATAATGTCTTCGGAAAGCTTGATCAGATCGGCTTGCTCCATCCCATTATATGTCCTGGTATTGCCATCCTTGTCTCTTCTCATTCGTACCACTCTTTCCCTGTCAATTAAAACAATAGTTGGCGTATGTACAAATCCTGTATCCACTCCCTCCGGATCCTGTGCCCATAATTTCATGTCCCTCAGCGAGAGATCATAAATCGTTTTCTTATCCCCGGTAAGTAACCACCAGTTTTCCGGATTAATTTGAAATCTATCCGCCCATTTTTTCAGCTGTGGTACCGAATCCCGGTCGGGATCTACGCTAAAGGATAGAAACTGTACAAAATCCGCCGTGCGATCCCCCACTTTGGCAGATTTCTTAATTGACTCTTGTAGCTTTTTTATGTTCGTCGTCATGGTGGGACAAATTGTAGCGCAATGAGTGAAAAAGAAGTTTGCTACAATGATCTTTGGTACTGTGTCGCCTGTTTCAGGATCTATTCGCACCATGTCGTGCAATGAAACCTTATCACCCTCCTGGTTGGTCAACGTAAAGTCAGGAACCTTATGCCAGATGGTCTCATTAATGATCTTTCCTTTCACGGTTCTTGAAATTGTTGTATCTGCAAAAACCGGTTTCGGAATGTCGGCAATGCTGAATTGCTTAATGATGAAATAACTGAGCAGCGGGATCAGCACCGCCAGGATCAATGCATATAAAGCCGTTTTATTCACTGTAACAGGTATAAAAAACACTGTCTCGCCTGAGGCGAGACAGTAACTAACAATTTATTAAAGTTATCATTAATGCCCGCCTTTCTTATCGGTCGTTCTTTCTTCAAAGTGCTTGTCGTAAGTATTGCGTAGATTCTTATATGAGTTCCCGTCCCACAAAAATGCTGCAATGAACCAGATGAACAACATAAGCGGAACCACGATCGTCATGATCATATTCCTGATCTCATCGCCAAGATGCATGAAGATAGAAACAATGTAAAATGCTTTTGCCAATGAAAGTATCACAATAACACCTTTAATAGCCAGTACCAGGCCCGTGCTATAAGAAGGATTCTTATGAATAAAATAAATTGAAAATCCCAATCCCAGCTCAATCACCGTAATTACCAAAAGCACCCAGAATGTTTTCCATATTCTCTTTACATTCTCTTCACCGGGGACGTGATGATGAAAAGTTACTTCACTTGACGTATGCTGTTGATCCATGTCCAAATTTTCTTTTATTAAGATAAATTTTTTAAACCAGGTAAAAACACAAAAACACAAATACCCAAACCAGATCCACGAAGTGCCAGTATAAACCCGCCTTCTCGATCATAAGATAATGACCTCTCCGGTCAAACACACCTTTGGCGGTCATGATCAGCATTATGACATTAATAATTACGCCTGAGAAAACGTGGAAACCATGAAAACCTGTAATGCCGAAGAAATATCCGCCGAATGCAATTGGTCCTTTTGCCCGGATGTGTGCTTCTTCTAAGTTTATCATTCCGATCAATTGATCTTTTGGCAATTTCTTTAGTTGACTGACCGCACCAACAGCATCTTCATTTACCGGGTATTCATGTGCAAGATGCGCGAGGACGTCTGGTGAGCTTGCCGCCAACGCCTGCTTTGCCAACGCGGGATCAATTAATCTGCCCCATGGATTACCTCCCATTGTTTGTCCAATCAACTCGATATGTTTTCCATCAGCCGCCAGCACGGCATGTTCGCCAGTGATAAGATGGTGCCATTCCCAGGCCTGGCAAAGTAAGAATGCAAGACCACCCAAAATCGTCCATGCCATCCATTTCATTACACCCCGCCTGTTACCACGGTGACCTTCATGGACGGCAAGCACCATGGTTACCGAGCTGGCAATAAGTATGAATGTCATTACACTCACAAATGCAAGCGGAAGATTTGCATGACCCATTCCCGGGAATGCGTTGAACACTACGTTCGGATCGGGCCAGAAATTCTGTGAAAACCGAATCGTACCATACGAAATGAGAAATGCCCCAAAGGTAAACGCATCACTCATCAGGAAGTACCACATCATAAGTTTTCCATACTCTACATTGAAAGGACTTCGTCCACCGTTCCACCATTTGGTCTGTTGCGCTGTTGCAGATGAAGACATGTTTTATTACTTGCGAGGCGCAGCCGAAGCAAGCTCCTCTTATTTAAAAATTAAAGGTTTCAAAGGTTCCAAAAGTTCCAAAGGTTCCAAAGGTTTAACAGGTTTCAGGAGGTTAGTTCAACTTTTTGAAACGTCTTGAACTTCTTGAACCGCTTAAATTTCCTGAACTCATTACCCTATTTTATCACAATAAAAAACAAAAACAAATAGATCCAAAGAATGTCTACAAAGTGCCAGTATGTTGCCATCACTTCAATTCCCGTGCTCGCATATGTTCTTGTTCTTCCAAAAAAAGCTCTT
>DASTIZ010000291.1:0-5837 GCA_035717045.1 Chitinophagaceae bacterium | reverse complement strand
GTCGGCAGTCGGCAGTTGGCAGTAAGCAGTCGGCAGTCGGCAGTTCGCAGACGGCAGCATCCGCCGTAATGAAAACGTTTAAAGTGAAGAATTTTTGACTGCACACTGATGACTGCCCACTGCCGACTGCTGACTGATGACTGACGACTGCCGACTGAAAACTGCCGACTGCGGACTGCGAACTGCCGACTGAAGACTGCCGACTGAAAACTGAACTAGTCTTTTGCAATCTTATTATAGCTCGCAACAACTCCACGGATGAGTGAAGAACTGAATCCACGGTGCTCCATTTCATTTAACCCTGCAATAGTGCAGCCTTTTGGAGTCGTTACTTTATCGATCTCAGTTTCAGGATGATTTCCTTTTTCAAGAAGTAATTGTGCAGCACCTTTCACCGTTTGAGCAGCGATCAGCGTAGCTGTGGCCGCATCGAATCCAATTTCAATTCCTCCCTGGATGTTAGCACGAATATATCGCATAGCGTACGCGGTGCCGCATGCACCAAGTACTGTAGCAGCATCCATTAATTTTTCATCAATCATTACGGTCTTTCCCAACTGGTCAAACAGTTGCCTGATATAATTTAACTGTGATGCGGAGGCCCCGGCATGGGCAAGACAGGTCATGCTTTGCTGAATAGCAATCGCCGTATTTGGCATAGCCCGGATAACAGGAACAGGTTTTCCAATTGCCTCTTGTATTTGTTCTATCCACACGCCGGTGATCACTGATACAACAACATGCTTCCTTGGATCAAGTGAAGTTCTTATTTCTTTAATGATGTCGTCAAAATTGTATGGCTTTACTGCCAGAATGATGATCTCGGCAGCTTTTGCCGCTTTCTTATTATCACTATGTACCATTGAACCTTGTTCAGCAAAGCGACTCAATGTCGCCGGGTTTCTTCTCGTAATAGAAATTTCAACGGGACGACTGAATTCGCTTTGAATTAAACCCTCTGCAATGGCAGCTCCAAGATTCCCGCCACCAATGATCGCAATTCTTTTTGACATAAAATTTCATTTAATAAAAATGCCACAGCCAAATCTTATTGGTGTGGCAAACAACTGCACAAATATCCGGATTATTCGATGGCTTCAAAAATTTGATTTAAAAAGAACACGAAAGTCTCCTTTGGGGTTGGGATTTAATAATACTTATGAGTAATGAGAAAGTTCCTTACATAGGTTTCCACTCCTTCTTCCAATGTATAAAAATCGTCCCGATAGCCCGCTTTGCGGATCTTATTCATGTCAGCTTCCGTGAAGTACTGATACTTATCACGAATATCAGGCGGGGTATCGATAAATTCAATTACCGGTTCTTTTGCAAGACTTGTAAAGATTGCTTTTACGAGGTCGTTAAATGTCCTGGCTTTGCCTGTGCCTATATTGTATAAACCGGAGGCCGGCTTATTATCCATTAGCCAAAAGCAGATATCAACCCCATCCTTTACATACACGAAATCACGAAGCTGCTCCCCGTCACTATACCCGGCTTTGTGCGATCGGAACAGTTTTACTTTCCCTGTCGATTGAATTTGATTAAAGGAATGAAAGACCACGCTGGCCATTCTGCCTTTATGATACTCGTTTGGGCCGTAAACATTGAAGAATTTCAACCCATACCAATTTGGCGGCTCAGAGTTCTGACTTTTTTCCAGTGCCCATTTGTCAAATTCATTCTTTGATCTTCCATACGGGTTTAAAGGATTTAGCCTGAACGGGACTTTATGGTCATCCTTGTAACCCAATTCACCATCACCATATGTAGCAGCCGACGATGCATACACCAATGGGATATTTTTTTCAGAGCAATAGTTCCATATCCTTTGAGAATACTCAACATTCAGTTCCTCAAGAACCTCATAATTAAATTCAGCTGTATCGGTTCTGGCACCCAGGTGAAAAATAAAATCGATTTTCATGGGGTGGTCTTCCAGCCAATGAAATAATCCATCCCGTTCAACGCGGGCAATTATTTTTTTGTTTTCGTAATTGTGTTTCTTGTCTTCCTCGTCAAATTTGTCAACAATGATAATGTTATGAAAACCTTTGCGGTTCAGATAACCAACCATGCAACTGCCAATAAAGCCAGCAGCACCGGTAACCAATATGACTGAGTTTCGATCCATTTATTCCATGCTGAGGTTAGCCCAATTTTGAAAAGCGTCGGTTTTTCTACTCAACCTCAACTTAACCTGAACCTCATTCTTATGCTAATTTGATTAAATCGAGCTTAAAGCTGACCCCGCTTCCTCCTTTGACAGGTAATTCTCAATTGCAGAATCATATTCTTCTTTCCACCAATCGATCGTTCCCCAGAAATCGCCGTTTACCAGCATTTCGCCGCTAGTGACGAGACCTATTCTTTCATGAGGAAAATCCCCGAGTGTAGTTTCAAATTTCCCAATCAGATCAGCTTTTACACTTACCACTACCCTACTCTGGCCTTCACCAAATAAATAAGCGTCTTCACGAATATCGTCTTTGGTTTCAACCGTAAACCCAATTTCGCGGTTAAAACCACTTTCACATAGCGTAATAAACAACCCACCTTCACTTATATCATGCGCTGATTGAATTAATTTTTTGTTGATAAGCTCCCCGAGTTTTTGTTGCAAAGTATACTCCTCGTCTAGGTCAAAATAAGGAGCGGACGAAAATTCTACATGATGAATTGCAGAAAGGTATTGCGACGAGCCAATATCGTTAGTTGGTCTGCCCAGTAAATAAATCACATCACCTTCTTCTTTGAAATCCAGCGTCATTTTATCATTGATATTTTCTAATAAACCAACCATTCCGATCGTGGGTGTCGGATAAACGGGGCCATCGGGGTTTTGATTGTAAAAGCTTACGTTGCCACCGGTAACCGGAGTTGCAAATTTTCTGCAGGCATCACCCATTCCTTTTATGGCCTGTACAAACTGATAGTAAACCTCCGGATCATAGGGATTTCCAAAATTCAAACAATTGGTTATGCCTAATGGCTGACCACCACTGCAAACAATATTTCTTGCCGCTTCACTTACTGCGATCATCGCTCCTTTATATGGATCAGCAAACACATAACGGCTATTGCAATCTGTCGTGACTGCAATACCTTTCTTTGTTCCCTTCACCCAAACCACAGGAGCATCCGAGGGTGCATTGGTTGTTGCGTTCACAGTGCCCACCATGCTGTCATATTGATTATATACCCATCGTTTTGATGCGATGGTCGGCAGCCTTATCAGTTTTTCGGCAACTTCCTTCAGGTCAGAGGGAACAGCAATTGAATCAGCCCTGAACTTTTTTATCTCTTCAAAATATCCCGGTTCACGGTAATCCCGCTCATATTGTGGTGCGCCTCCGCCTAATACAAGGTCATGGGCAGGGATCGAAGCCTCCAATTCATTATTCATATAAAAATTGAGGATGCCATCGTCGGTTACTTCACCAATTACAGAACAAGGCAGATCCCATTTTTCAAAAATTCTAATTATCTCCTGTTCTCTTCCTTTTTGCGCAACCAATAACATTCTCTCCTGGCTTTCGCTCAGTAATAACTCCCATGCCTTCATATTTTTTTGACGAGTGGGTACTTTATCAAGATCGATCTTCATTCCCGCTTCACCTTTAGCACTCATTTCGGAAGTAGAACAAATTATTCCTGCAGCACCCATGTCCTGCATACCTACTACAGCACCGGTTTGAATTACCTCCAAACATGCTTCGAGCAATTTTTTTTCCTGGAACGGATCGCCAACCTGCACTGCCGGCAGATCCTGTGCGCTTTCCGCTGTTATATCCGCCGACGCAAACGAAGCGCCACCAATCCCATCTTTACCCGTTGCGCTTCCCACGAACATTACAGGGTTGCCCTTTCCCTTTGCCGTTGCGGAGACAGTTTCTCCTGCTTTCACGATACCGACACTCATGGCATTTACCAATGGATTGGTATGATAGCATTCATCAAAGTAGATCTCACCACCAACAGTTGGTACTCCAAAACAATTTCCATAGTGACCAATACCATGCACAACTCCGGAAAGCAGATGCTGCGTTTTATCTTCTTCTAAATTTCCAAAGCGCAATGAGTTCAAAGCTGCAATGGGTCTTGCACCCATTGTGAAAATATCACGATGAATACCGCCAACGCCGGTGGCCGCTCCCTGGAATGGTTCAATTGCAGACGGGTGATTATGCGATTCGATCTTAAAAACAACTCCGAATCCGTCGCCAATATCCATCAGCCCCGCGTTTTCGTCACCCGCTTTCACCAGCATGCGTCCTCCTTCGCGCGGAAGCGTCTTTAACCACTTAATCGAATTCTTATAGCTGCAATGTTCACTCCACATACCGCTGAATGCACAGAGTTCATTGAAGTTTGGCGTACGTCCAAGTTTCTGTTTGATGAGTTCAAATTCTTCACTTGTAAGCCGCAGTTGTTCGGCAGTCTTTACAGTTACTTCCATAGTTTTTAAAGAAAGCGCAAAGCTAATGAAATGAGGTCAGAAGTATGAGGTCTGATGTCTGAAGTCCGATGTCCGAAGAAAAAAATTCTTTATTAACTTGTTTTCCCATTTTAATCCGACTTCCGACTTCCGACTTCCGACTTCCGACTTCCGATTTTATAACTATTTTGCACAGATAAACCTGACCGATTGTATTATATTTTATTTGCCGGATACCTTTGTTTATTCGCTTGGCTGGTTACCGTCCCCGGCTTTTTTAAAAAATCAGGATTGAGCAATGCTCAATTAATCATCCTCTTCTTGTTAAAAGTACTGGCTGGAATTTTTTATGGCTGGGTTGGGCATTACTACGGGCAGTTCGCCTATATGTATGATACCTGGGCGTATCACGAATTAAGCATAATTGAACACAACCTCCTTTTTCAAAATCCGTCTGAATATTTCTCAAATCTTTTTCATAGTGGCTATGAAAACAAATATGGAAACTTTTTTTCTTCCGAGAATTCGTGGTGGAATGATCTGAAGAGTAATATGTTCATTAAATTCCTTTCGCTGATCAATGTTCTGAGTTTTGGAAATTATTATGTGAACGTTATCTTCTATTCATTTATCACAATGATTGGTCCGGTAGCCACGTATCGTGTATTCAGTACCGTATTTCCCGGAAAGAAAGTACAAGTGTTATTGGCAACTTTTCTTATTCCATCATTTACGTACTGGACCAGCGGCATCCATAAGGATGGCCTGGTCTTTATGGCCATCAGCCTTATCATATATCATGTGTATTTTTCTTTGAAAGAAGACCGGTTCAGGTTTTCAAGAATTCTTCCTTTGTTCATCGCCTTTATCATCATTCTGTCATTCCGTAATTTCTTAATCGTTATACTCATCCCCTCTTTAGCAGCATGGATACTTTCCTACAAATTTTCCAAAAGAATTGCGTTGGTTTTCTTCTCTGTCTATTTAATAAGCGGGTTGTTATTTTTCACATTGCGGTATATCTCGCCAGCGCTGGACTTCCCGCAAGCTGTCGTGGAAAAACAAAAAGCATTTAAAACACTACAGGGAAATTCCGGTATTGACTTTCCTGACTTAAAGCCAACTTTAGGAAGCTTTGTGATCAACACACCAAGGGCATTAAGCTCTACTACTCTACGGCCTCACCCGGGAGATGTAAAACATATCCTTTCTATGGCCGCTGCTTCGGAGACGGCGTTTCTCTTATTGCTCTTCGTGCTATTTCTTGTTTGGCGGGTAAATGGGGTAAAATCCACTTCGTTTATCTGGTTCTGTGTGTTCTTTGCTTTTTCGCTATTGTTATTAATCGGATTCACAGTCAACTTCCTGGGCGCAATAGTGAGATATCGAAGTATTATTC
>DASTIZ010000290.1:0-2833 GCA_035717045.1 Chitinophagaceae bacterium | reverse complement strand
AATGTAAGTATACATATCAGCAGTCACATTTACGCCTTCAGCTCTTGCCCTTTCGACACGCTTTATCACACTATCCATTTTGCCCCAATTGTCTTTACCAGCTGCTTTTAGATGGTAGATCTCTGCGTGGATATTTGCTTCTTTGGCAATTGTAATAAGTTCCTCCACTGCTTCATGCAACTTGTCTCCCTCACTCCGCATGTGACTAATGTATGAACCACCGTATTTGGCCGCTTCCTTACACAATTCAATGAGTTCCCCGGTTTTTGCAAAAAAAGCTGGCGGATAAATTAGTGAAGTGCCAACACCCAACGCACCTTCTTCCATGGCCTGGCGAACCAGCAACTTCATTGAATCAAGCTCCAAAGCGGTTGGGTCCCGGTTATCTTCACCAATTACATGATCCCGGATAGTTGTGGCCCCGACAAACGATCCAACATTACAACTCACTCCTTTCTTCTCTAAAAAGCTTAAATATTCACCAAGTGTATTCCATTCGATCTTGTATTTAATATCGCCTTGTGCTTTTTGTTCCCTTTCTTTCATTGATGGGCTCAACGGTCCCATACTCCATCCTTCACCCATTACTTCTAATGTTACTCCCTGCCTTATGTCGCCCTGGCTCCGGCCGTCTTCAATCAACGATTGTGTGGCCCAGCTCAGCATATTGATAAAGCCGGGTGCAACAGCATTTCCTTTGGCATCGATCTCATTTTTTGCAGAGGCGTTTGACAGGTCACCAATAAAAGCAATCGTGTCTGCATTTATTCCGATATCTCCCTTGTATGGTTCACCTCCACCGCCATCATAGATTAGTCCATTACGAATGATAATTTCGTACGTTTGACCTTTTTGCCTGCAAGAAATAAGAAACAATAATAGCAATGCAACGATGGGAATAGATCTTATTTTCATCATAATCCTGTTTAATCAGGTTAATCCTGGTTTTTCTTCCTGGCTTTGAAATTTCCATTTGGCTGAATAAAGGTGAGACTCAGAACTTTGTTCTGAGCATTCACTTCAAATTTTACGCTGTAGCCCTTAGCGATCTTCAGATCAAATTCATCTTTTCCGGCAGGAACCAGTTCATAATCTGTTTGACCGGGAATAAAAACCATTAAAGTCTTATCACCTTTTATATGAACTTTTACATTTGTACCACTCAGGTCGTAGTCACCGGTGTATTTTTCGAGTTCCGCTTTTGCAACTGCCGGCGCTAATCTTTCAAACAAAATATCTTTTACGGACGGCTCCATTTGAATTTCCAGGGATGCAATATTTCCTTTTTCATCTGTATTAAAACGGATCTTAGGAGCTGTCTTGGGGTTTTCGGTTTCTTCGGTTGAGCGGATGCGGAAAATGTCATAGTGATGATGCTCAAGATAACTTTTGGTTCGTTTGCCCGCCTCATTGTAATCAACCCATGATGTATCTCTTTCCCTGAATATTTTTATAACACCATAACCTTTGTTTTCAAATTCGCCGTTATAATCGGCTATATCATGTGAGTACTTTGTACCGGGTTTCCGATTGATGCTGTCTGCATTGGGTGCCGCCTTCGCGGTGAGTTCAGCTTTTAATTTATCGGCTAAAGCCGTTTTGCCCCATGGCCGGTAAGATAGCCTGAGCATCCTGTCAGCAATAAAATTTCTGATACTTGTGGTAGGTGTGCCTTGGTTGCTAACGACAAAAATGCCAATGCTATCGGATGGAAAAAAAGATGTTGATGTAATAAAACCATCGATACCGCCGCCGTGCTCTACACGATAGTGACCACGATAACTGCTCACGCCCCAGCCCAACCCATAACCACTCATATGCAGATCCGGGTTTTCAGAGCCAGGTAAACCGCCACCGGGTGATATTTGAGCAGTGATGGCATCCGCACGATAGGCCGGCGGAATAATTTCTTTGCCATTGAATTTTCCATCGTTGATCCAAGTGATAAGCCAGTTAGCCATATCCTTTGCACAACTATTTATGGAGCCTGCCGGACCGATCGCATCAATATTCCGGTAAGGAATTGCCTTGATCTTATTTTCTGCTGATGAATAGGCAAGCGAACGATCCGGTGATTTTTCCAAATCAATGACGGACAAGTTTGTACTGATCATTCCGAGCGGTTTGAATATCCTTTCACGCATATTCTCCTCCCAGCTTTTGCCCGTTATTTTTTCAATCACCATTCCCTGCGCGAGGAACATAAAATTATTGTACTGGTATTTTTCTCTTAACTCAAATGTGGGCTCCTGGTATCGTACCCGTTCCAGTAACTCGTTGCGGCTTGCCGTTGAACCATACCACGAATAATCATGACGTGGTAAGCCGGTACGATGACACATCATGTCCCGCAGTGTTGCGTGTTTATTGGTGTAGTCGTTTTTGAAAACCAATTCAGGCAAGTAATCCCGTACGGGTTTGTCTATACTTAGCTTGCCTTCTTTCTCAAGCATACCAAGAATAGATGCAGTAAACGCTTTTGTGCAGGAGCCGATAGCAAATAGTGTGTTTTGAGTGACGGGTAGTTTTTTTTCAAAATCACGGTAGCCGAAACCACCGGTATACACCACTTTGTTTTTTTCAACAACGGCGATGGCAACGCCCGGGGCATTCCATTCTTTTAAGATCCTCAATGCAAACGTGTCCAATCCTTTTAGACGTGAGTCTGTTGGAGGTTGGCTAAATGACGTTAGGGTAAGAACCAGCGATAAAAAAAATAAGATTTTCTTCATAAATATAGTATTAGTATAACAACTAAAGATAAGGAGTCTATTAATTGGACATTGAGCATTGAACATTCCTGCCTGCCGGCAGGCAGGAATGTTCAATGCTC
>DASTIZ010000289.1:0-4654 GCA_035717045.1 Chitinophagaceae bacterium | reverse complement strand
AAAAACGGGAAAACCGGATATTGAATTCCTGGAAAGAGTCTTTCAAAAGCTACTCATTAATTTCACCTGGTGGGTGAATCGTAAAGACAGGAAGGGTAACAATGTTTTTGAAGGCGGTTTTCTTGGGCTCGATAATATTGGTGTGTTCGATCGCAGCAATAGGATACCAGGCGGCGGGGTATTGGAGCAGGCAGATGGCACAAGCTGGATGGCCATGTATTGTTTGAATATGTTGGAAATGGCATTGGAGATTTCTCAATACAACCCGTCTTACGAGGATGTCACAACAAAATTCTTCGAGCACTTTATTTATATCGCTGAGTCGCTTAATCGCATAGGAGAAAATTGGACCGGCAGTTGGGATGATGAGGAAGGTTTCTTTTATGATGTGCTGGCAATGCCCGATGGAAGGTATATTCCATTAAAAGTTCGCAGCCTTGTCGGGTTATCAACCTTGTTTGCCGCGTTTGTTCTCAAAAAGGATCTTCTTGCCAGGGTTCCTGATTTTTATAGTCGCCTCAAATGGTTCCAGAAATATCGTGAGAAAAACAATCAGTATTTAGTGATCGAAGAATTGAAAGAGCATGATGATATTTTGTTGTCACTGGTGCCAAGACAACGATTGGAGAAATTATTGAAAGCGTTGCTTGATGAAAACGAATTTTTAAGTCCTGGTGGTATCCGCAGCATTTCAAAAATACATGAACCTGGATACAGCGTCAATATTGACGGACAGGAATTTGGTCTCGATTATCAACCGGGCGAAGGAACCAGCGCACTTTTTGGTGGCAACAGCAATTGGCGAGGGCCTGTTTGGATGCCGATGAATTATTTATTAGTGCAGGCGCTGCACACTTATTGCGATTATTATAAGAATGATTCGCAAGTAGAGTTTCCAACAGGTAGCGGCAACATGATGACCCTGGGCGAAGTAGCAAATGAAATTTCGAAGCGCTTGATTTCCACATTTCGTACAGGTGCCAATGGTGATCGCCCGGTAAATGATGGATATGAGATCTATCGTAATGAACATTTCAAAGATTTGGTGTTGTTCTATGAATATTTTCACGGGGAAACGGCGAGAGGAGTTGGAGCCTCACACCAAACCGGTTGGACAGGCATAGTCGCCGAGCTCATAAACAGTGTAGCCAATTTTGAAAAGATGAAGAAGGGAACTATGGAGCCGGCAATGACGCCTTGAATCGTGAGACGTGAGACTTGAAATAATTCTTTCACTTTTCACGTTTCACAACATACTTAAGCAATGCAATTAAAAAAAGACAAAACTTTCCTACAGGATTTTAATAGGGCCGCAGAATGCGAATACCTGGAAACAAACGGTTTGGGCGGCTGGAGTAGTTCATCCATTATTGGTGCACATACAAGACGATATCATGGATTGTTTGCACCAGCTATCAACCCACCAGCTGATCGCATGGTTTTGTTGTCAAAGCTGGATGAAACAATTGTTGTTGCAGGAGACCGATACGAGATAAGCTGTAATCTTTACCATGGTGACGTACTTCACCCAAAAGGCAATCAATATCTCGAAAGTTTTACAAAAGATGTTTTTCCTGAATGGATCTACAGGGTAAATGGTATTCAGGTTAAGAAAACTGTTTGTATGATCCATGATGAAAACACCGTTGTAATAAAATATGAAGTGTTGACTGCGGTCCGTCCTTTCACACTGGAGTTGTTACCACTCATGGCGGCCAGGGGCTATCATGAACTCGGGCACGCATCACCAGGAATGCATTGGGAAGCAGGCTCAAAAAATGGGATATTCCATTGTCAACCTGATGGTGTGAATCATATTTATATTTCTGTTCCGGGTGCCAGCTATCAGCATGCGCCAATGTGGTTCTATAATTTTAAGTATAAGGTCGAAGAGTATCGTGGTTTGGATTACTCGGAAGACTTACTGAATCACGGAATTTTCTTCGCTCAACTAAAAGAAGCAGATGAGCTTTTTATCATTATTTCCACTGAAAATCCTCAGGGCCGGGATGGCAATAAGCTGATGGTACAGGAATATATAAGAAGAAAAAAATTAGTGGAAGGGCTACCCGACGATGAAACTTTACAGCAACTGATTCTGGCAGCTGACCAGTTCATTGTAAGAAGAAATGATCTGAAAACTATAATTGCCGGCTATCACTGGTTTACAGATTGGGGACGGGATACGATGATTTCTTTACCCGGCCTCACACTTAGTACGGGGCGATTCGGGGATGCAAAGAAAATACTGGCAGTGTTTGCTCAAAGTGTAAGCCTGGGAATGCTGCCTAATCGGTTCCAGGAGCAGGAGCCACCTGAGTATAACAATGTGGACGGTACGCTCTGGTATTTTATTGCGGTTTATAAATATTTGCTGGCGAGCGGTGATAAAAAGTTTGTGCTGGATGAGATCCTTCCTGTTTTAAAAGAAATTATTGATTGGCACCTTAAAGGAACAAGATATAATATTCATGTTGATAAGGATGGTTTATTATATGCAGGAGAGACCGGTCAGCAACTTACATGGATGGATGCACGAATCGGGACATGGGTAGTGACACCAAGAATGGGAAAACCGGTGGAGATACAGGCGCTTTGGTATAACGCCTTAAAAATCTATGCCGCGTTATTGCGGTTGGATAAGCAGAATGACCATGCGGACATAGTAGAGACGAGTGCTGCGAAAACAAAAGACAGTTTTGAAAAACTATTCTGGTATGATGAAGGAAACTATCTATATGACGTAATTGATCAAAACGGAAAACCTGATCCAACGCTAAGACCTAACCAATTATTTGCCGTCAGTTTACCTTTTGCATTGATCGAAGGAGTGAAAGCAGAAGCGATGCTGAAAATCGTGGACGATAAACTTTACACTCCGGTTGGTCTACGCAGCTTGCCTGCAGACGATATTCATTATGTCCCTCATTATGGCGGTGATCAATGGCATCGTGACTCATCATATCATGAAGGAACCGTGTGGAGCTGGTTACTGGGTGCCTATGTGGATGTGTTGGTAAAAGTGAATCGTGATCCCGACAGCTACCGGGGAAATACGCAACGGGTTATTGAAAATTTCAAGTATCATTTGAATGAAGCCTGTATCGGCTCTGTTTCGGAAATTTTTGATGCCGATCCGCCGCATCATCCCCGGGGTTGCGTGGCACAGGCATGGAGCATCGCGGAGGTGTTAAGAGTAATTGTCGATTATGAGTTGTATCGAACCCGGGAGCCGAATACCGATCGCCATGGGATGGTCAAGTCGTACCTGCCTGCGTGATACTGTTAAAATGTAGTGAATGGAACGCGGGCTGCTGCCGGAAGCAGGACAGATAGGAAGAAGAACAAACTGGCGCATTATTCAAAGTCTATGCAAAAGCGATCCAGTAGAGCCACATTACAAAACTGAGTGCCAGTGCCAGCCAGGGATTGATAAACGCAACCGCGAAGACAATCGTATTACAAATAAGTCCAATGTTTTCATTTCGCGTGGTGCGCCTGATCTGCTGTGCAGATACCTCTTGCATCAAATTTTCTTTTTTACGTCTCGCGACAAACCACAATAAACGAAAGCCCATACTGATCAATACAAAATAACCGGTATAAAAGACAGTGGCGGTTTTAAATCCGCCTGTCAATAGGAATTCACCGAGCGTTTTGGTGGGAAATGGAACTAATGCAATCAACATCAATAAAATTCCATTAGTAATCATGATGCCATTATCTGATCTTGAAAACATCTTAAATAAACTGTGATGGCCGATCCAGGCAAGCAATACATTGACAAAACTGGTTATATAGGCTAAATAGATAGGCCATTTTCCTAACAGGGCATGGGTAAGTTCTTTATTTGTCACATCACCATGAAGTTCTACGCCGATCTCAATAGACAATAACGTAACGGCAATACAAAATACTCCGTCACTGAATGTCTCCATGCGAAGAGTTTCTTTTTGTAACTGTATTTCCGCCGTCTTTTGCGGTTCCATTTTCTTGATTTAACAATTTCAACCTGCCGCTTTCTACCTGATCATCATGCCCAATGAATACCTGCCTGCATTGTTAAAAGCCAGTGGTAATATGACTTTATTCATCGGGGCCTGTTATGCAGCAAACCTAAGTCATGTGTGGCTGTAGCGGTGTAAAACAGGTGACATACGTCGATTTGTTCATGATATTCTTTTTTTGGGTCAATCAAACGACAACGAGTATTCCTGATTTAGGTTCATTTTGTACCTCAAAGTTTTTTCAACATGACCAATCATTATGATATCATCATCATCGGCACGGGTAGTGGCGGTAGTACAATGACCTATAAACTGGCTCAAACAGGAAAAAGAATTCTTATCCTGGAACGGGGCGGCTTTATTCCAAAGGAAAAAGAAAATTGGGACCCGCATGAAGTTG
This sequence comes from Chitinophagaceae bacterium, assembly GCA_035717045.1. Lineage (GTDB taxonomy): Bacteria > Bacteroidota > Bacteroidia > Chitinophagales > Chitinophagaceae > VBAS01. Next base: position 247 of record DASTIZ010000289.1, on the reverse strand, counting down.
TGACCAAGGGCCGCTATCGCGCTAAAGAAGACTGGTACGATAAAGATGATAAACCATTCAAGCCATTTATTCATTACAATGTTGGCGGTAACAGTAAAATGTATGGGGCTGCCATGTTCCGGTTTCGTGAATCAGATTTCAAAGAAGTAAGACATTATGGTGGAGTTTCCCCTGCGTGGCCGCTCGAATATGATGTTTATGAAAACTATTATGAGCAGGCCGAGAAATTATTCAGTGTGCATGGCCA
>DASTIZ010000288.1:0-4168 GCA_035717045.1 Chitinophagaceae bacterium | reverse complement strand
CTCACTGCTCGTTGCCTTAAGTAATAGCAACATTGTGTTTTGTTCTGTCGGTACGACGCGAAAGAAAGTAAAAGGTGATAGGGAAGCCTATCGTAAAATTGATTTTGACATTCCCGCAAAACTGGCCCGGTTCAGTAAAATGGCCGGTTGTGAGAAATTCATTTTGGTTTCATCGGTCGGCGCAACCAGTAAGAGCAATAATTTTTATCTCAAACTAAAAGGCGAGGTAGAAGACGCCGTCAAAACTGTTGGATTAAGATCATTACATATTATGCGGCCATCATTTTTATTAGGAGAAAGAAAGGAATTCAGGATCGGAGAAGCGATTGGCAAACCACTTATGCAGATTTTTTCATTTGCCATCCCCGCAAAATACAAAGCTATACACGCAAAAGTTGTGGCCAAGGCAATGGCTGCGGTTGCAAAAAGCAAAAATGAAGGGATCTTTGTCTACGAGCATGATCAAATAAAAGTCCTGGGCAACATATGAAATTCAAAAATTTCATTACAGGTTTTCAGCGTTTTCGCAATAGTCTTCGGCGGCCGTCAAAGAAAGCAAACATTAGAAAACTTGCTGAACGTGGAGAGACCCTTGACTCATTTGCATTCAGAGATGCTGTAAAAGAGGATATTCCTGAACTCGGTACCCTTCATGCAATAACCTGGGCAGAAACATACAACGCAGCAAATCCTAATATCAGGTTAAGACAATCCCAGTGGCAGAAAGCTTTCGATGAAGAAAATGATGGAAGCTGGTTTTGCATTGTTATTGCTAATAAGAAAAATAAGCTGATTGGTTTTGCTAAAGGCAAAATCAACACCGACAAAGATTCAGGTGGGTTCCATGGCGAGCTCAACAAAATATACCTGCTCAAAGACTATCAGAGGTTGGGCTTAGGGAAAAAACTTTTTGGACTTGTTGTCCAACGGTTCATAAATATGGGAGTGAATGATATGGTTTTGTTTGGCGTCCCGCAGAACCCGTCGTGTATTTTTCATGAAGCAATGGGTGGAGAAAGGTTGTATTCCAAAAGAGGTAATTTTGACGGTGGTTATCGCTGGCCCGATCTGAAAAAACATCTACATGAACTGGCTGGATAAAATAATTGGGGAAATCGAAGAGCATGACGTTGACGGAATCAAGCAATGTTTTGAGAACGGGGTGAGTCCAAATGATCTTTTTCGAAATGAGCCATTAATTTATGAACTCACCAGTGAATATGGACGCAGTCCGCGATTCAAGGATTGTGTACATGCATTTATTGATCATGGTTTGAAGTTCGAGGATAAAGCCCTGTTATCAGTGCTTGCTGATGATGCAGCGCAATTACAACGACTGATCATCGACGACAAACAACTTGTTTCAAAAAGGTATTCCCTTCGATGCGCCTACACTCCCCTTCACCAGGCTACACTTCTTCATATTTGCGCGGAGTTTAATCATGTAGCGTGTGCTGACGTGCTTTTTAAGCATGGTGCAGACGTAAATGCAGCAGCGGGGTTCGATGAGTTCCGCTTTGGCGGGCAAACACCCATCTTTCATACCGTGAATCAGAACAGCAACGCATCCGCTGAAATGATGCAGTTACTTCTCGAAAAAAATGCTGATCTCAAGATCACATTGCCCGGCCTTATCTGGGGGAAAGGATATCCGTGGGAAACATTTATCCCTGCAGTGAATCCGATCAGCTATGCTATGATGGGTTTATTGCCACAAATGCATCGGAATGAAAAAATCATTTCTGAAACTGTGTCCGTGTTGCTTAAACGTGCTTACGGTATCAATTATAGATCGCCCAATGTGCCAAATAAATATTTAAATACTTAAACGTATGATCAAAGGAGTGCATACCATGTTCTATAGTTCCGATGCTACGGGCCTCAGGGAATTTTTGCGGGATAAACTTGGTTTCAAAGCGACAGATGCAGGCGGCGGCTGGCTGATCTTTCAGCTGCCTGAGGCCGACATGGGTTGTCATCCTGCTGACGAAGATCACGGAGCTCCGTCGGGTACCCATGACATTTCATTTTATTGCGATGATATTTATAAAACGGTAGAGGAATTGAAAGCAAGGAAAATAAAGTTTAAAGGTGAGATCGAAGATCATGGATATGGTTTTGTTACCCATTTTCTTGTTCCGGGAGATTTTTATGTTCAACTATATCAGCCTAAGTATAACAAGTAAGCAAGTAACCTGCTGCAACGATTTTCTTCAAGAAGCCCCACCCACCCCCTCCTTCCCCGTTGGGGAGGGAGGGGTTCATCAATACAAAGCCCGGCTATACAACTTCCAATCCAACAATACAACATTACCAAACGAGGAAGACAATTCACTCTCCGGAAAGTGAGAAGCCCTCCCTTCAGAACGGTTTGGGTAGGCTTTAAACCACATCCACATTATTCACAACTGTTACGCTCCTGAAACTTTTGTGCTGATGAACGATAGCCACTTGTTCAAGCATATCTTTTTTACATTGAGCAATAAATTTTGTGTCCCGCGGAAGTTTAACCAGCAACTCCATCAAATGCTGGTTACGGATACGGTTGATGATCGGTTCTGCCGGACCAACGAGGTATTGGCCATACTTTAGTTTCAATCCATCTGCAAAAAACAGTGCAGCTCTTTCCACTACTTCTTTTATTTTATGTTTAAAAGTAACATGGATCAATCTTGAGAAAGGTGGATAAAAGAATTGTTTTCGTTTCTCAATTTCTTCCGAATACAATTTTTTGAAATCATGTTCCTTTACCAGTTGTAAAACCGGATGAGAGGGTTGAATCGTTTGGATCACCACCTTGCCTGTCGCCTCTTTTCGTCCTGCCCTACCACTCACCTGCTCCATTAATTGAAAAGCCCGTTCATTCACCCTGAAATCAGCAAAACTCAATAAACCGTCGGCATCTAATATTCCAACGAGGTCAACATTGTCAAAATCCAAACCTTTTACCACCATTTGGGTTCCCACCAAAATATCAATACGTCGCTGCTCAAATTGTTGTATCAAAACATCATGAGCATTTTTCCCCCGCACGGTATCAATATCCATTCTTGCAATTTTGGCGTGGGGAAATTGTTCAAGTAATAACTCTTCGATCTTTTCCGTACCAAAATTTCGCTGCACAAAGTTGTGATTACCACAGGCAGCACAGGTGTGCAATGGAGGATACGTGGTTCCGCAATAATGACAAATCAATTTATTAGATAACTTATGATAGGTCAGTGACACATCACAATACTTGCATTGCGGTATCCAACCACAGACATTACAAACCTGGTAAGGCGTATAGCCACGCCTGTTTTGAAAAAGAATGACCTGCTTTTGTCTCGCTAACACCTCGTTCACCGATTCGATCAACGGTGGCGAGAGTATTACCTTGCCTTTTTCTTTCCGAATTATTTTTTTTGTATCAATGATCTCGATCGGGGGCAAATGAACATCCCCATATCGTTGCAGCAGTTCGGTGAATCCGTATTTACCGCTTGCCGCATTGTGATAACTTTCCAGGGATGGCGTCGCGCTACCCAATAAAATCCTGGCCCCGAATAAAGAAGCAAAATAAATCGCCGCATCCCGCCCATTATATCGCGGTGCGGGATCATGTTGCTTGTAAGATGTATCATGCTCTTCATCACAAATGACCAGGCCCAGATTCTGAAACGGGAGAAAAACAGATGATCGGGCACCCAGAACAATTTTCAGCTCACCGGTTTTTACCTTATTCCATATCTCCACTCTTTCATTCTGCGAAAATTTGGAATGATAAATGCCGATGTAACCGCCAAAATGTTTTTGCAGCCGCCGGATGATTTGCGAGGTTAATGCGATCTCAGGCAGCATATACAAAACCTGCTTACCCTGCCTGATTATCTCGTCCATGATCTTAATATAAATAAGTGTTTTGCCACTGCTGGTAACTCCATGCAGCAAGCAAACCTGTTTTTCAGTAAATGAGACTTGAATTTTTTCAAATACCTCTTGCTGTAAAGCCGTAAGTTCAAAATCTATTTTTATGTCTTTGGGTAAATATTGGAGGCGGTCGATGACTCGTTTCTCTAATCTCAGAATCCCTTTTTCAACCAGACCCTTTACTTGTGCGTCAGAAGCGTTTGATTTCTTAAGCAGGCTTGTTTTGGTTACTTCCCCTTCTGTTTTTATTAAATGAAGA
>DASTIZ010000287.1:0-10579 GCA_035717045.1 Chitinophagaceae bacterium | reverse complement strand
TGGAAATTTATCGGCCTTGTATTTATACTCATCCTCTATGTGACAATGGTGTATGGTCCTATTGCAGCGTTCCTGGTTGAGATGTTCCCGACAAAAATTCGTTACACCAGCATGAGCTTGCCTTACCATATCGGTAATGGGGTGTTTGGCGGTTTAGTTCCTTTTATTGGCCTGTTGTTGACAACAACATTTACAAAAGATCCTTTGGTTGGCTTGTGGTACCCGATCGGCGTCGCCGCGTTATGTTTTATAATAGGCACAATTTATCTTTCCAATAAGATTGATGAAGATGTTAGTGATTAAGGCCCCATCCCGATCCCGTCCCAGGCGAGACCACCAACGCACAAGGCCTGCTATTTGAAAACAAAAATTGAATTGAAATATCATGAATGCGGTAAAAAAATATCTCGGTATCATTTGGCTGGTTCTTGCCCCGGCTGTTATTTTTTTCCTGGTATATGGTGCCATTCAGAATATTGATCCCACAGGTATAAAAGACATCAATAATCCAATCATCTGGATCATAATCATTACAATTTTCACTCCTATCGCAATCGGTCTCATGATATTTGGCTGGTATGCGTTAAAGGGTGAATACGACCACTTACCGGAAAGTTCTGCGGAGGTTGAAGATTGACCTATTTGTTAATCCCCGGATTATTGGCAAACAAATTGAACAAATCCCAATCAGGTTTGTTTACTTACAATTCAATTGTGAAACATAAAAATTAAAGACCATGAAATGTCCTAATTGCGATGAAACACTGGTAATGACAGAACGCCAGGGAGTAGAAATCGATTATTGCCCCAAATGCCGTGGCGTGTGGCTTGATAAGGGAGAATTGGATAAGATCATCGAAAAATCGCAGCATGACCTAAGAACACAAAATGCCGGCGATCGCAGTTATGACCGGTATGACGATGATGATGAAGGCAGAGGTCCAAACCGGGGAAAAAGAGGCGGTTTCCTGGGTAATCTTTTTGATTTTGACTGATGATTCAAATCACATCTTTCTCCACGCTTGCTTCCTCCGGGGAATAATGTTCCCGAACATGAACCGGGGGTGCCTTCTTCTTTTGCATCCGCATTTGTAAAATATCAACAAGCAAAGAAAAAGCCATAGCAAAATAGATATATCCTTTGGGTATTGTAATATCAAATCCCTCCACCAGCAATGCAAAACCGATCAATAAAAGAAAACTCAGTGCCAGCATCTTAAAGGCCGGGTGTTTATTTACAAAGTTGCTAATCGGTTCAGCGGCAAATAACATGATACCAACCGTGACGATTACTGCCACATACATCACCCAAATCTCCTTTACCATACCTACGGCAGTAATGATCGAATCGAGGGAAAAAACAATATCCATAATCAGTATTTGGCCGATCACCGCCCAAAACGAAGAGACTTTGATCCTGGCGGTCTGATCGCCTTCCTCCCCTTCTGTTTTATGATAGATCTCCTTTGCACTTTTGTACAACAGGAAAATTCCCCCTGCAATCAGGATCAGGTCTTTGCCTGAAATGCCAATTTTGAAAACAGTGAACAGATCTTTTTCCAGTTTCATTATGAAAGTAATCAACGCCAATAAGGCAAGGCGAATAACGGCAGCGAGCAACAATCCCATTCTTCTTGCTTTCTTTTGCTGGTGTTCCGGCAACCGTGAAGCCAATATGGAAATAAAAATAATATTATCAATACCCAGCACGACTTCAAGTGCAATGAGGGTTAACAGCGCAATGATGATTTCATAATCCATTTCAGAAGATGTTAAAAATTACTGATCAAACTTAATACGATGCCATTATTTCTTTGCATGATGGTCTCATTATTTATCTTCCTGCCTTGTTGCAGCGTTTGGTTCAAATAACCGCCTTCGACGGCGAACGTATTGCTGAACTTAATTCCTGCAAGAAGAAAAAGCCTGTTTTGGTCAAAAATATTTTCCCCCAATCCTTCTCCTGCGCCAATAAATATTTCATCAGCAAATACTAAATAAACCTGCTTGTCTTTGTGTTGCCAAACTGAATACTGGGTGCGGAACTGGTAACGAAACCGGTGAAGGAATATCCAATCTTCAATTTCATTTGTGCCCGGTTTAAATCTTGCCAGCCATCGTTGTTCTATCCTGAATCTATGAATAAAAGACCACCTCCTTTCCTGGTGACGCATACTCAGTTGTTCATACATCCTGTGTTCGGGAAATGCATTACCCGGCGCAATCGGGTAATCCCCGTACCTAAAAGTTTTTATCCATGCATACCCCGCATGCGATACAATATTTTCATTCAGCTTAAAGTTAACACCTATTCGTAAAAGACTCTGCTGCCAGTTCTTAAGACCATCTGTTCTCCGCCATTGATACTCTGTATGCAGGCTCCATTTCTTATTCAATTCAATTGTATTTATTGATTGAAGCCAATTGACATAATTAAAATCATTTACTCTCGTGTTTTGACTATACAGGTTCAGGGATTTCACAATAAGAAAGGTCAACAGGATTTTTTTCATATCACAATTTTAAAAAACTGAGGTTGCTCTTTACAGGCAACCCCAGCTATTAATTCATACTAAACCTCAACTTCGCCGGCAAAATTTGCCGCGCTAATTATCATTGTATCACGATAGAAATCTACGACCCCGGTCGCGACGTCGTACATAGCACCGCAAATGCCGATTTCACCTTTCATGATCATTTCACGCAAAATCTCGCTGCGTCGTATGATTTCGTTTACAGTACGATGTACATTGATGGATGCCACATTTTCCACAAATTCGGGATTCTTTGAGTTCCGATCATGCCGGGTGATGATTTCTTCATCCACTGCAGGTTGTAGTTTTGAAAGCAAGGCAGTGAGGTTGCCCATTTCCACATGATCACAGGCACCTTTCACAGCGCCGCATTTTGTATGTCCCAGCACAAGGATAAACTTTGAACCTGCCACCTTGCATGCAAATTCCATGCTGCCCAGGATGTCTTCATTGACGATATTGCCGGCAATGCGAATGCTGAAAATATCACCAAGTCCCTGGTCAAAGATCAGCTCTGCCGAGGTGCGGCTATCGATACAGCTTAGTATTACGGCAAATGGCCATTGACCCTCACGGGTTTCATTTACCTGTTGCAGCAGGTTACGATTCAATTTTAAATTGTTTACAAAACGCTTGTTACCCTCTTCTAGTATTTCCAGCGCCATGGCAGGCGTAATAGTGGTTTGTGATTCTTTGTTATGTGTTCTCATTGTTTTATACTTTTTATTGTTTAAAAAAATAAATTCATCCCGCAATTACCGGCGATGGCTTCGACTGTTTGCCAACAAGCACGGAATGATAACGTGGTATGTACTCCTTTACCGATTGTACATTATCGGTATTGATGATCTTGTATTCATCCTTAAAGCCTACTGTTTTACAATGGATATTCTTCAGTGGCGCCTGTATGTCCTTGAAATCACGGATCAGCTCCAGCACATCATGATCAATGTATTGGCTATCGTATGCATCAAGGATGACAGTGGAATTGGGAGGTAAATGCTCCAGCGTAAGCTTGATACTTGCTTTGTTCAAAAATGAAACTTCCTCAGATAGATGAATGAGAATCGTTTCACCCTCCCTATGTTTCTCCTTGTGAAAAAAATATGAGTTCTTATAATTTCCGTACAATAATGCAAGAATGCTCACGCCAAGGCCAATACCCACCCCGGTTAAGAGGTCGGTAAATACGATGGCTATTACTGTAACCACAAATGGAACCCATTGATACTTTCCGTAACCAAACATTTTCCTGAAGAGCGCGGGATTGCAAAGTTTATAACCCGTGATTAACAGGATGGCCGCCAGGGATGCCAGTGGAATTTTATTTAATACCGTTGGAATCAGTGAAACGCAAACCAACAACAACAATCCATGAATGATCGTCGACATTTTTGATCTTGCCTGCGCATTCACATTTGCCGAGCTTCTTACAATCACACTTGTGATGGGCAATCCACCGATGAGGCCCGCTGTCATATTACCAATACCCTGTGCGATCAATTCTCGATTCGGCGAAGTGTTCCTTTTTTCAGGATCGAGCTTATCAACCGCTTCAATGCAGAGCAATGTTTCAATTGACGCCACTGCCGCGAGTGTCATGGCAACCAGGTACACTTGCGGATTATTCCATTGGGAAAAATCAGGCATGGTAAAAAATCCGAGGAACTCATTGAAGCTGGCAGCCACCGGCACTTTTACCAAATGGCCATTTTCAATGGCCAGGCTGCTGCCGGTTGTTAGCATAATTTCATTCAACACAACAGCAACACTCACCGCAACCAACCCGCCAGGTAACAACTTTAATTTCTGTTTAAAAAAAGGTCTTTCCCAGAGAATAAGGATAGCCAGCGAGATCAGACAGATCAATGTAGCGCCAAGATCAATCTTGCCAATTGAATTGATCAGCCCTGAAAAAGTATTCTCACCGTCTATTTGTAGAAATTTCAAATCGCCTTCTGCATTTTTATCATACCCAAAAGCATGGGGAATCTGCTTCAGGATAATGATAATGCCAATGGCAGTCAACATGCCCTTAATAACACTCGAAGGAATATAGTTGGCAATGGCCCCGGCTTTCAAGAATCCAAGGAAAAGTTGAACCAGGCCCGCTAACAAAACTGCCAGTAAGAACGTTTCAAATGCGCCGAGTTGATTGATGGAAGCCAGGACAATTGCAGCAAGACCAGCGGCGGGTCCGCTTACACTTAAATGTGAATTACTGAGAAACCCGATTATTATGCCCCCGATAATACCGGCGATCATTCCCGAAAAAAATGGTGCGCCCGAGGCTAATGCAATGCCTAAACATAAAGGCACCGCCACGAGAAATACGACAATGCCGGCAGACAAATCATTCTTAAAATTTGCAAATAGTTTTTTATTTGTATCCATTGTTTTAAAAGTTTTAGGTCGCAGAATCTTAAACTGTTATTGAAGTAATAACAATACATGGACACCTATTGGTGTGCGTACTAGTAACAGAAATATGACTTAGGAAACGTTGGGAGGAGGAAGTAACGGCTCCCCGTGATAAGCAAGGTAAATCCCTGCATCGTGGTTCTTGAAATATTGCAGGTTAATTAAGGATAAACGATCAGACCGGTGATCGTCGTGCAGGTATTCTTCTGAAAAGTTGGTGATACTTTTTGGTGTTTTCTCTTCCGTCGTATTTCCGGCCGGACTATTATTTTCATCCCCGGCACCTGCAAAAGGAGATTGGGTTGGACAACACTTTAAACCATCTGCCTCCTGCTGACTGGCTAAGACAAACGGCGCACTTACTGAAAGCCAAAGCAAAGCCATCATCATGAAAATAGCTGAACCCTGGTGATAGATATTATATGTCCTGGCTTTGGTCATTCGTAAAGTGGCCGCAAATTAATGCATGAGTAGTATTTCTTCCAAACCAGATATGAAAATAACTGGCATGTACATGTAATTTTTTTGTTACCAGGAAAAATAAACATTACCGTCCTATTGATTTACAAAGCCATGGCCGGAATTTCTTTTACGCAAAGAAGAAAAAAAGCTTCTTCATTTGAAGGTTATCTACTAAATTTGGCACCTGAAATGCAAACCAGGCCAACATATAATCGGCTGCACAGGGCAGCGGCAATTGTTATGATTGGGGCATTGAGTTGGCTCACAGTATGTTTACCCTACGTATACGCATTCCAAAAAGAACTGGCAAAGCAGGAATCAAGATCAGTCCAATTCGATTGCCCCCTGGACAATGAAGAATCAAATCCCCTGGGAAATTCCACCGAAGAAAAGGCCCCCACAACGGCATCTGAAGAATACCTTCATCATACGCATGATCACGATTATCTTTTTAGCGGCCGATCAGGTCATGACAATCGTCACTCTTACGACATTTATATAGCTTATCACGGAGAAGTGCAATCTCCCCCTCCCAATTTCATTTCATAAATATCCCGGGTTATTGTAATTCATCACAAGCAGTGATATGTTCATTGCTGTAACACAACCACAGTGTATCCCGGAATTTCTACCCGGTCCGATCAAACGTCGGTTATCGTAAAAATTTTTTCAATCAAAAAAATGTGAAATGAAAACGCATACCAAAGAATTTCTCGAAACATTGACTCCCGAGCTGGCATTCGAAGTACTGCAAGAGGGTAATAAAAGATTTGTAAATAACCTGAAGATGAATCGCAACCTGCTTCAGCAGTTAAATGAAGTAAAGGACGGACAATATCCTTTTGCCGTTGTATTGAGCTGTATGGATAGCCGCACCTCTACAGAATTGATTTTTGACCAGGGTCTCGGAGATATTTTCAGTATACGGATCGCCGGTAATGTGGTGAATGATGACATTGTGGGCAGCATGGAATATGCATGCAAGGTTGTTGGATCAAAACTCATTGTCGTGTTGGGACATAGCCGTTGTGGTGCAATTGCCGGGGCAGTAGATAATGTGGAAATGGGAAACCTCACCGGTTTACTGGAAAAAATAAAACCGGCGATCGAAAACGCGGATAAACACAATGAACATTCCCATCACCCGATCCATTATGAAAAAGTGGCCTATGCAAATGTGCTGAACAGCATTGATGAAATACTGGAAAGAAGTTCCATCATCCGCGCCCTGTTCAGGGAAGGAAAGATCGGGATCATAGGCGGAATGTACAGTGTGGAAACCGGAAAGGTTCATTTCACGAGAACGCTGTTTAATGAAAGCGATCTGCACAAGCACGTTACAATTAATGAGGCCATCACTGCTTAAACCTTTAAAAAAAATATTATGCAAAGAGACCATACACTATTAAACCGGTTAAAATTTTTTCTCACTCCCAATGATGGCCGGTATGAAGACCTCAAAAAAGGGAGTTTGACAAAAAATATTTTTAAAGACCTGACAGCAGGATTGATCGTGGCTGCGGTTGCGATCCCCTTGGCAATGGGTTTTGCCATGGCATCCGGTCTGAGACCCGAGCAGGGAATTGTTGGCGGCGCCATTGCCGGCTTGTTCGGGGCATTATTTGGCGGCTCAAAATACCAGGTATATGGACCCACTGCCGCATTCATCCCCGTAATTGCAGGCCTGATGGCAACATATAGCCATGGCTTTTTGGTCCTGGTTTCCCTCATTGCCGGTGTTATGCTTATGTTTTCCGGTTTATTCAAATTTGGAAAAATAGTCGAGAAAGTTCCTCATTCAATTGTAGTCGGATTTACAATCGGGATTGCGATCGTGATCGCTATGTCGCAAATCGGTGAAATATTGGGAAGCAAACAAAAAGTTGGTTACAGCATAGTCGCACAGGCACAATTCCTGGCAACCGAAATTGGCGTTGCCAATATTTATGCGGTGCTGCTTGCATTGATCACATTTATCATTTGCAAAGCCGCCTTAAAGATCTCGAGTTTTGTACCGGGCCCATTGATCGCACTCGCATTCGGCTATATTGCGGTCACTACATTTTGGTCAGGGGCAGGATTAATAAAGATCAGTGATAGGTTTGGAAGCATTCCAACCGATTTTACCAGGATCACCGGGCCCTTGCTTCCTGAGGCCTTTACAGGAAAAGTTGTTTTTGATATTTTCTATTATGCAATTGCCATTTATATCGTGGCCGCTATTGAAAGTTTATTATGCTCAAGAATGGCAGACAGGATGGCAAACAATAAGGGAATTCCGTTCAATCCCAATAAGGAATTATGGGGGCAGGGAATGGTAAATATTTTCACGCCTTTATTTAATGGGTTCCCGCATACCGGTGCCTTAGCAAGAACAGCGGTGAATATTCGGCTGGGTGCGGTTTCGCCGCTTGCAGGCATTGCAAAGTTTGTTTTCAAATTGTCGTTGGCAGCCTTTCTCGCCATTTATCTTGAACAGGTTCCGATGGCGTGTATCGGCGGCATTCTTTTATATGTCGCTACCGGCATGGTGAAAGCCAAAGAGATAAAAGAAGTATTAGGTATGAACAAATATCATATTGCGCTGATGAGCTACACAGCAGTAATGGTTCCCGCAACCGGATTCATGACCGCCGTTGTTTCCGCAATCGTTATCTACGCAATATTGTACAAGTTTATAAATAAGAAACCCGCTGTTCAACTTGTTATGGATGATAGCAGGGCTGAACAAGTGGCATAATGGTTAGTTTTGAGTCCGTGATGTAAACCCGGTCCCGATGTCTATCGGGACTGGCTTTTTTATTATCAATTGGCTAAGTATATTTAGGCAAGATGAAATCATACCATAAACTTCTACAGGAAAATAAAAAGTGGGCAACGGCTAAGATCGCTAATGATCCGCAGTACTTTGACCGGTTATCACACCTGCAAACCCCGGAGTTCTTATGGATCGGTTGCAGCGACAGCCGTGTCCCCGCCAATGAAATCACGGGCACACAACCAGGAGAAATCTTTGTTCACCGCAATATTGCAAATATGGTGGTGAATACCGATGCAAATATGTTAAGCGTTTTGGATTTTGCGGTCAACCATTTGAAAGTAAGACACGTGATTGTCTGCGGCCATTATGGCTGTGGGGGTATTAAAGCTGCCATGTCAAACCATGACTACAAGCAGGTGCTGAATATGTGGTTGCGTAATATCAAAGATGTATATCGTTTACACCGCCAGGAACTCGACGGTATTAGCGACGTTGAGCAAAGAGCGGACAGGCTTTGTGAGTTGAATGTAAAGGAGCAGGTAATGGACCTTGCCAAAACTTCTATAGTACAACGGGCATGGAGACATGAACAGCGACCCGACCTGCATGGCTGGGTATATGGCTTAAAAGATGGATTGATCAAACCCATTTTTGAAATGAAGGCTGGAACACACATTGATCCACTCTATGAATATGATGACCTGTAACAGAAAACTACTGTAAATCCTTCCCTTTTGTATCCACCAACCATTTAATGGCATCTTTAAATGTCCCGAACAAATTATTTTCCGGGATCAGATCCGGAATAATCCGGATCCGGCGAAGCCTGTCTTCGGGCTGTGTTTGCAATCCTGTTATCATCACCTGGATATTTCTTTGTTCCAAAGAAAGAATAGCTTCTTCTAAAGCATACAGACCGGATTGATCAATGAAAGGGACCTTTTCCATTCGGATGATCACAAATTTTATATCTGGTAACTTGCCGATCTTATCCATAAAACCGGAAGCAAAGCCAAAAAACAACGGGCCGTCAAGATGTTTAATAACCACATTGTCCTGAATATAGGCCGGAACTTTCTCATCCGGCCAGCTTATTTCATCCTTGATTGACATTAGATCGGAAATCTTTGATCTTTCTTCGGTCAAGTCGCTCATTTGTTTCATAAATAGTATTGATGCCATTACCATTCCGATTCCAACGGCAAGTAAAAGATCAAAAAATACGGTAACGAGCAAGACGATAATCATGATAACAGCATCCGTACGCGGCACTTTACTAATATGCCTGAGACTTTTGTAATCAAGAATGCCTATTCCGACCGTGATCAGGATACCCGCCAGCACCGATTGGGGGATCATGGCAGCATATTCACCTGCTCCCAATAAGATGAAAAGCAAAACAAGGGAATGTATAACACCTGAAGGCCTGTTTCTACCGCCGGAACGAACATTGACAAGAGTGCGCATGGTAGCACCTGCTCCCGGCAACCCTCCAAACATCCCACTTACTGTATTCCCTATTCCCTGGCCGATCAGTTCCTGGTTACTCTTATGCTTTGTTTTTGTAACGTTATCGGCGATCACTGAAGTCAGCAACGAATCAATGGCGCCAAGCGCAGCAAGGGTTGCACCTGCTTCAAGTATGACCAGGTAAAATTTTGGATCAATTGAGAAAACACCGCCAAGTCTCAATTCGGGAAATCCCTTTGGAATATCACCGATCAGGGGAACATCCTTTCCTAATAATATTGATATCCCGGTAACGGCAAGTAATGCGATCAGTGTGCTGGGTACTTTTTTGGTCAGTCTCGGAAAAACGTAGATAATAATTATTGTAAGCGTCGCATACATCAGCGCCCACACATTAATCTTTTGCAAAGCGGGACCGATCTCTTTTATTACGTCAATGGTAGTGGCAGGAGAAGGAAGTCCTACAGCCTTATACAACTGGAGAAGAATAATGATAACGCCGATTCCGCTCATAAATCCCGATATCACCGGGTAAGGAATGTATTTGATGAGCGATCCAATCTTTAAAATACCCATTACTATTTGCAGAACACCTGCTAAAACGAAACAGGCCACAATTGCACCCATGACGGTTGACACATCCCCTCCATTCAGCGCAACAAACGCTGCAACCGTGGATGCGGTTACAACAGTCATCGGGCCAGTGGGTCCACTGATCTGGGATGGAGTGCCTCCGAATATGGCAGCAAAAAATCCAAGAAATATAGCGCCGTATAGTCCGGCTGCTGCACCTAAACCTGATTGCACTCCAAATGCCAATGCCAGGGGTAGTGCCACGATGCCGGCAGTAATTCCTCCGAAGAAATCGCCTTTTGTAAACCTGAAATTCTTCATATGATCTTCACTTTCCGATGAATAAAAACAACAAATA
>DASTIZ010000286.1:0-6616 GCA_035717045.1 Chitinophagaceae bacterium | reverse complement strand
GAAAGCTGTAAAGCCCCCTTCAGGAGGTTTGGGGGTTGAAATCAAAGTAACGGATAATGGTAATGGGATTCCTAAAAAAATATTGGACAAGATATTCCAACCCTTCTTTACAACCAAACCAGCTGGACAAGGGACGGGATTAGGTTTGTCATTGAGCTACGATATTGTAAAGGCGCACGGCGGGGAGATACAAGCGGAGTCAAGAGAAGGTGAGGGATCGGTATTTCGCGTTCAATTGCCGTTATAAACGGAGAAGTGTGTATATTAATATAATGAAGAAGGGCATTCTTTTTTTCCTGTTTGGCAGCCTGTGTTTGCAGGTAGTTTGCCAAAAGAACAAAGCTGATAGCCTCGCCGTTTTATTGCCCTTGGCTAAAGACACCGTTAAAGTGAATTTGTTGAATGAGCTAACAAGAAGCCTATGGTATTACGAGCTTGATAAAGCCGCGGCTTACAATGCAATGGCCTTGAAACTGGCCGATAGTATTTCATATCAACGGGGTATTGCGGAAGCAAACCGATGCAAAGGAGTTATCCTTGAGTTCAAAGGTGACTCAACAAGGCATATTTATCTCTCAAAAGCTTTATCAATTTTCAGGCGGCTCAATGACAAAAAAGGTATAGCCGCTACGTTGAATAATCTGGTTAGTTTTTATTCACAACAGGATGGATATGCCCAAGCGCTGGAGGTGGCCTTTGAATCACTCAAGCTGTTTGAAGAATTGCAGGATGCCGAAGCCATTGGCGCCGTTACCAACAAGATCGGGAGTATTTATGATCAGCAATCGGATTTTACTGCGGCACTGGATTATTACTTAAAGGCATTGGCCATTCGGCAGCGAATCAGTGATAAACCCGGTACCGCTTTTTCACTTACAAGAGTCGGAGACATGTACGCGAAAATAGGCCACGTGAGCGAAGCGCTGGATTATTACCTGCAGGCATATAACCTGGTGCAAACAATCGGGCGCAACCAGAACCTGATGAACCTGGCAACTTCGATCGGCGACATTTACGAGAAACAGGGAGAGTTCAGGAAGGCCCTCCATTATTACGAAATAAGCCGCAAAGCAGAAGAAGATTTTTTTGGCAGGGACAGCATGGGCAGATCATACCGGCATATTGGTCAGGTCTATTTTGCCATGAAAAAATATGACAGTGCCATATTCAATTTTCAAAAAGCGCTGGCTATCATTAGTAAAAGAAACGTAGCGGGATCCGCCGAAGTACTTTACCGGATTGCGGAAGTTTATTATAAAACCGGGGAATATGCAAAAGCCCTGGAGTACGGATCCAGGGGCCTGGAAATTGCCCAAAAAAACAAGCGATATGCTACTATAAAGGATGCCAGCCTGGTCCTTTCACAGGCATACGCCGCCATGAATGATTATAACAAGGCATATGACTACAGGCTTCAATATGACCAGGCAAAAGATTCCGTACTTAACCAGGATCTGAATATGCGGCTCGCCTCCCTGCAACAATCGTTTGAAGTCAAGAACAGGCAGACACAGATCGATTTGTTAAGCCGGGACAAACAACTCAAAGAAAGCGAACTGAGCCGTCAAAAACAACAACGTTATGCATTTATTGTCGGCATCCTGCTTTTCTTGATCCTCGTGATCGTATTGGCCGGCAGTAACAGGCAAAAACAACGAACTAACCGGCTATTGGAAAATACGCTGTCAGATCTTAAAGCTACGCAGTCACAATTGATCCAGTCAGAAAAGATGGCGTCGCTTGGAGAACTCACTGCCGGTATCGCCCATGAAATTCAAAACCCGTTGAACTTCGTGAATAATTTTTCTGAAGTGAATGAAGAACTTCTTAAAGAATTAGAGATTGAAGCAAGCAAGGGAAATTTAGAAGAAGTAAAAGCAATTGCAAAGGACATTCAATTCAACTCTGAAAAGATAAATCATCATGGGAAAAGGGCTGATGCCATAGTAAAAGGAATGCTGCTGCATTCAAGAACCGGCACAGGACAAAAAGAACCAACAAACATTAATGCATTATGTGAAGAATATTTGCGATTGGCTTATCATGGTCTTCGTGCTAAAGACAAATCATTTAATGCAGAATTGAAGACGGATTTTGATGGAACCATTGGTAAGATCAATGTCGTTCCTCAGGATATCGGACGAGTTGTACTGAACTTAATCAACAATGCTTTTTATGCAGTGGATGAAAAGAAATCCACCTACGCTAAAGCTTCGGCTGTTGACAAATACGAACCTACCGTTATGGTAACTACCAGGAAAGTTGGCGAAAAGGTTTTAATACGTGTAAAAGACAATGGTAATGGCATTCCACAAAAGGTCCTGGATAAAATATTTCAACCATTCTTTACGACCAAGCCAACGGGACAGGGAACAGGTTTGGGTTTGTCATTAAGTTATGATATTGTAAAAGCACATGGGGGAGAGTTGAAAGTGGAGACCAAAGAAGATGAGGGGACAGAGTTTATTGTTAAATTACCCCTTTGATTAGGCTTATTTACACAAAACAAAAATTCCGGCAGTTTATAAACAAACCTGATATGGCTGTTTTTTCAAGAAAGACAGGAGCGCTTAAGCAGAGAGTAACCGCTTTGCTGTCCGTGTTTCTTTTATCGCTGACCTTTTCTGGACAAACCCCGCATATTGACAGCTTTAGAAATAAACTCGTGAATGCTACTGATACCGTCCGCCCGTTCCTGCTCAATAAAATTGCGGAAGAAATTACTGACATTATTTTTTCATTTCCCAAAGCCCGACAGGATTCGTTACTGCATTTTGCAGAAAACTGTGTAACTGAAGCGGAAGCTTTATCCCGGAAATTAAATTATCCGAAAGGTATCGGTATAGCATTGTTTATTTCGGGAAATATCAAATTAAATCTTAACTGGAGTAATGCTACCATTGCTCAAAGGGATTATCAGAACGCATTATCTTATTTAAAATTGTCAGGCGCGCAGCCATATCTGGCTTATTGTTTTTACAGGATCGCCGAAACCAGCCATTATATTGGGAATCTTGCAAAGTCAATTGCTTATTACGATACAGCAATCAGTTCTTTTCTCCGGATAAAGGATACTTTAAATGCAACTAAGTGCATGATCTGGCAGGGACATGATTATTTCGACAAAGGTGATTATAGAAATGCATACCTTCTTGGCACAAAAGCATTGAACGAAGCACAAAAGATCGGGGACACTTCTTTGATAGTTTTTGCAACCGTCCAGTTTGAAGGACTCTTTTTGAGGGCGGGCTTGCCCGAGAGAGCAATTGAGTATTTACACAGCATTATAAAGCTTCATCCTCTGACCATGCCACATGAAGGCCGCACTACGTTACCCTTCCCGTTGCCATGGGCGTTGTGGATAGGGGGAGAAGCTTATTTGAAATTGAATAAGATTGACTCGGCAATTTATTTGTCCCAATTCATTCCCGAAGACAGTACCGATGGAGATAACTACCGGTTCTATGGGCAGTTGTATGCTGCGTTGCACCAGGAACAAAAGGCGATGGATAAATTTGTCCGTGGATTTGAAATCAAGAAACAGCAAGGTCATGCAATTGGTATTGCCGGTACGGCTATCGAATTAGGACGGATCTACCTGAAGATGAAAGACTACAATAGATCTGCTTATTATACTAATTATGGTCTGACATTAGCCGAAAAAATTCCTGCCGTCCTTGAAATAAGAGAAGCAGCCGGCACATTAAGTGAAATTTATGCCGAAACAGGAAATTACAGGCAAGCGTATCATTACAGCCAGCTCCACAAAACAATGAATGATTCACTGGCTTCCGAAGAAGACAGGAGAAGATTATCCCTTGATCTTATACAAAACGAATTAAACAATCAGAAACAGCACACTTTATTATTAAGCAAAGAAAATGAGCTAAATCAACAGCAACTGCAAAATGAACGGCTTTTGAGAAACTTGTTTATTGCCGGAGCCGTTGCTTTCCTGGGGATTGCGATAATTATGTTTCGCAATTATAAACAGAAACAAAAAGCAAACAGCCTGCTCGAGAAGCAGAAGAAAGAAATCCAGGATGCGTTATCAGAGCTAAAGGCAACGCAGGCCCAGCTTATACAATCGGAAAAAATGGCTTCGTTGGGACAACTGACTGCGGGCATTGCACATGAGATTCAAAATCCGTTAAATTTTGTAAATAATTTTTCTGAAGTGAATACCGAACTCGTTGATGAGGCTAACCTGGAGATTGAAAAAGGAAATATCAATGATGTAAGAATAATTCTAAACGATATCAAAGACAATGCGCTAAAAATAAATCATCACGGCAAAAGAGCCGGCGCCATTGTAAAGGCAATGTTGCAACATTCGAGAACGACTTCCGGGCAAAAGGAACCCACTGATATCAATGCATTAGTTGATGAGTATGTACGACTGGCATACCATGGTTTAAGAGCTAAAGACAAATCTTTTAATTCAAAAATGGAAACAGATTTTGATACATCCGTGGGAAAAATCAATGTAGTGCCGCAGGATATTGGGCGTGTTATTCTTAATTTGATCAACAATGCATTTTATGCGGTAGAAGAGAAAAGAAAACAGGATGGAAACGGGTATGAACCGGTTGTTACGGTAAGTACGCATAAAAATAACGGGAAGGTAGAAATAAGAGTGGCTGATAATGGCAAAGGGATTCCCCCGCAAGTGCGGGAAAAAATATTTCAACCCTTTTTTACAACAAAGCCAACAGGGCAAGGAACCGGCTTAGGTTTATCATTGAGCTATGATATTGTGAAATCACATGGCGGTAAGTTAAAAGTGGAAACCAGGGAAAATGAAGGAACAGTTTTTATGATAGAGTTGCCAATAAGTTATTATTAAGTAAAGGAGCTGAAATTGCGTTGTGATATAAATATGAAGATGAATATGGGTATCTATAAACGGATCGCCAAAAAGAAGTTATGAAACTCTTTATCCTAGGCTCGTTGATGTTATTACTTTTTTGTAATGTCTCTGCTCAACAACATTACGTGGAAGATTTGTATCGCCAATTGAGCAAATCTAAAGAAGACACCAATAAAGTCTTAATACTTGCTGACCTGGCAAATTATTACGGATTTAATCAATTTGATAGCTGTATCGTTTATTCACAAAAAGCAATTGACCTCGCAAAAAGACTGAATTATCCCTATGGTCATTTTAGAGGATTACAAAGTTTATTTTTTGCATACAATAGCAGGGCAAACTTTCCGCAAGCGTTGAATGTTACGCTTGAAAATCTGAAAATCGCAGAAAAACTGAGGAAAGAAAGACCAACGGCTATGGCTTCTGTATACTTTTATCTGGGTGTGCTTAACAGGGAAATGGGTAATTATGATACAGCGATCACTCAACTTCGACATTCAATCTGGCTGTGGAATCGCAGAGGCAAAAAATTAGTGGTCGAATCTTTTCCGGCCCATTCCCATTTGGCACTTACCTATCAAAAATTAAAGCAATTGGATTCTGCCTTATGGTATGCGACGAAAGGATATGAACTGAGTATGCAACCAGGTTCGTTCAGGCGGTATGTTTTTCTTGGTCCATCAATACTTGGTTATATATACCAGGAGTTGGGCAATTACAAATCTGCTAAAGATTATACTTATTTAGCTGTTCAGCAGGCTGCTATGTATGACAATACTTTTTGGCTCGCCAGGAACTACAATCAGCTTTCTTACATTTTTAATAAAACAAATATTATTGATTCTTCAATTTATTATGCCGACCTCGCCCTTCGCATCTGCCAGCAGCATGATTTTAGTGAATTTGCCTTTGAAGCGAGTTCCTTGCTGGCCAAAGCGTTTGAGCTAAAGGATATTCCTGATAGTACGATCAAGTACATGAAAATTATGTTGACAGCAAAAGATAGTGTGTTCAGCCAGTCAAAAATCAAAGAATTTCAGAAATCAATTTTTGATGAAGAGCAAAGAAAACAAGAAGTTCAAAAAAAACAAGAGCAATATAGAGACAGGATAAGGATGTATGCTTTGCTCTCCGGAATTGCTTTTCTATTATTATTAGCATTTGTTCTATGGAGAAATGTGAGATTGAAGCAAAAGGCCAAATTAAGGATCGAAAAAGCATATGATGAACTTAAAGCCACTCAGCAGCAATTGATCCAGTCAGAAAAAATGGCTTCGTTGGGTGAACTTACAGCGGGAATAGCACATGAAATTCAAAACCCATTGAACTTTGTAAATAATTTCTCTGAAGTAAATGATGAACTTCTTAAAGAATTAAAAACAGAAGCAGAGAAAGGAAACCTGGAAGAAGTAAAAGCCATTGCGAATGACATTGCATTCAACTCTGAAAAGATCAACCACCATGGCAAAAGAGCAGATGCCATTGTAAAAGGAATGTTGCAGCATTCAAGAACAAGTTCCGGGCACAAAGAGCCCACTGATATCAATGCATTGGCTGATGAATACTTAAGATTGGCATACCACGGTTTACGGGCAAAAGACAAATCCTTTAACTCGAATATTAAAACAGATTTTGACTCATCGATCGGAAAAATAAATGTAATACCGCAGGATATCGGCCGTGTTATTCTTAATTTGATCAACAATGCATTTTATGCCGTAGAAGAAAAAAAAATACAAAATGGTG
>DASTIZ010000285.1:0-4996 GCA_035717045.1 Chitinophagaceae bacterium | reverse complement strand
GTTTTCCGAAAATCAGAAGATGCGCTCCTGCGACGTTCATTACCTCGCCATAAAAAAATATTTTAATCGAAGAAGTGGTAACTAATTTACAGGCGGCACGGCATCAGCATTATTGCCATTCCGTGTTGCCTGAATTTTGTCGTAGTGAAGATATTACAGTAGCCTTCCCGGACAGTGCCAGGATTCAGCGTTTAATCTTTAAATGGTTGGTTACTATACCCGCTTGCTGCCTAAATCTCCTTAACTTTAAATGTTACAAACCTCTCAATAAACGATGCTTCATATAAAAAGGTTCCTGGTTCTGTTCATGTTGCTGTTGGTGGGTGGACTCATCTGGTATTTTTCTGGCGTATTCGAGGCAAAGGTTGACTACAACACACAGGTAAAGCCAATCTTCAACAAAAAGTGTATTTCCTGCCATGGCGGTGTGAAAGCAAAGTCCGATTTCAGTTTATTGTTCAGAGAAGATGCATTGAAACCGGCAAAATCCGGAAAATACCCGATCGTCCCCGGCAAGCCAGGCAAAAGCGAAATGATACAGCGGGTAACGCAAACAGATGAAGAAGAACGGATGCCCTATAAACATGAACCGTTAACAAAAGAGGAGATTTCCACGCTAAAGACATGGATAAAGCAGGGAGCTGAATGGGGGGAGCATTGGGCATATGTTCCTGTTAAGAAACCTGAATTGCCAGGTATAAAAAATAAGTGGGTTAAAAATGAGATTGATCAATACATATATGAAAAGATAGAGAAAGAAAAATTAATGCCATCACCCGAAGCAGATAAACAGACTTTGTTGAGACGGGTAAGTCTTGATCTTATTGGAATACCCGCGGAGGAAAGCGTGGCTAAAAAATACTTGAATGATGATAGCGAAAAAGCATACGGGAATTTAGTGGATGACCTGCTTGCATCCGAACGATTCGGAGAAAAATGGACCACCATGTGGCTCGATCTGGCGCGCTATGCAGATACAAAAGGCTTTGAAAAAGATGGCCAGAGAGATATCTGGGAATATCGCGACTGGCTGATCCGTGCTTTTAATGAGGACAAACCGTATAATCAATTTTTGATCGAGCAATTGGCTGGTGATCTTTTGCCTGATCCCACGGATGCGCAGTATATCGCAACAGGCTTCCATCGCAACACAGTAGCAAATGATGAAGGAGGAACGGATAACGAAGAATACCGAACTGCGGCCGTGCTTGACCGCGTAAACACAACATGGACTGCGTTGATGAGTACAACATTTGCTTGTGTACAGTGCCACAGTCATCCCTATGACCCCGTACGACATGACGAATATTACAAATTCATGGCATTTTTTAATAATAGCCGTGACGTTGATTCGGAAGAAGACTATCCTTTATTAAGACACTATGAAAGTGAAGACAGTGTTGAAGTGTTGCGTATAAAAGAATGGCTAAAGCAAAATGGAACTGCCGATGAAGCCAAAAAATATTATGGATTATTGAAAACGTGGGAGCCAACGACAACATCGTTTGAAAGGACAGATAAATATGATAACTGCGAATTGAGAGACACAAAATGGCTGGTGATCCGGAAGCAATCGACTTTCAGGATGAAGCAGATCGATCTTTCTGATAAAACTTATTTCCTGTTCCGCTATCGTGGATATCCAAATGATGGTGTTTGGACAATTCATCTAGATAGTGCAAATGGACCTGTGTGGACAACGATCAATGTACCGGAATCGAAGGGAGAACCAAGGATCTTTGGAATCGAAACGAAACCGGTGCCCGGCGTACATGATCTTTATTTTTCATATTTCAGTAAGAAGTTAGAAAAGATCGATTTCACGGCGCTGCTGCTTGATTGGTTTTATTTTGGTCAACCTTTTCCGGGTAAGGGCAAGCCTGGTTACGATAGCACTTACAGCAGGTACATGAGACTTCTGAATAAAGCAGTCAGGACAACCCCTGTTATGTTTGAAAGCCCGGCTGATCTCGTAAGAGAAACAAACGTGTTTGAAAGGGGTAACTGGTTGGTAAAAGGCGATAAAGTAGAACCGGATGTACCAAAATTGTTTCTCCAAATTGAAAAGCAAGGTAGAAAAAACAGGATGGACCTGGCTTTATGGTTAACCGATAAACGGCATCCATTAACAGCAAGGACGATGGTGAACAGGTTATGGGAACAGATCTTCGGAAATGGGATCGTAGAGACACTTGAAGATTTTGGCTCGCAGGGAATAGCCCCAACACATAAAGAATTGCTGGACTGGATGGCCTGGAGCTTTATGAATGACTGCAACTGGAGTATGAAGAAAATGATCAGGACGATCGTGATGTCGGCGACTTACCGGCAACAATCAAAAGTGAATGACGAATTACTACAAAAAGACCCTTACAATAAACTTTATGCAAGAGGACCAAGAGTGAGATTATCCGCTGAGCAGGTCAGGGACCAGGCTTTATTTATCAGTGGGATGCTCAGTAAAAAGATGTATGGGCCCGGTGTAATGCCTTACCAGCCAGAAGGGATATGGAACTCCCCGTACAATGGTGAGCAATGGAAACAAAGCAAGGGGGAAGATCAATATCGCCGGGGATTATATACGTACTGGAAACGAACGGCGGCGTATCCATCAATGACAACTTTTGATGCCACTTCGAGGGATGTATGTGCAGCAAGGCGAATAAGAACCAATACGCCTTTGCAGGCTTTGGTCGTTCTAAATGATTCTGCTTATATTGATATGGCAAGGAATTTTGCGTATCGCCTGAAGAAAGATGCTAGCTCAAATGTTGATGGACAAATAAGGCGAGGATATGAACTGGCAACCGGTCATGCGATATCCGAAAGAGATCTTTTAGTATTAAAAGAGCTATATGGAAAGGCATTGGCCAAATTCAATGCAAATGAGGAAAAAACCTGCGAAATGATCGGGCTGACCAATGAACATAATAATGCGGTAACCGCGGCACTGGTGGTTGTGTGCAATGCAATTTTGAATTTGGATGAGGTGATCACCAAAACATAAATAGCAGGGCTTAGCCTGGACGACAGTAATGTTCAATGTTTGATGTTCAATATTCAGAGCAATTAAGTCTTGGATATTGAGTCTAAGCTGATAAGCGAACGAAAAGATGAAAGGAGCGTCGCAACGGAAGCTAAATAGAATTGGTAAAGCTGGCAACATAATTAAATGAATAAAAATTGAGAAGTTGCTTCGTCTCGCCTCCGGCGAGACTCGCAGTCCTCGCAATTGAGAATGACGCAAAAAGAACTACATAACAAAAGGTTGCTTGAAGAAGCTAAACAAAAGATTCTTCACCATCATACCCGGCGACATTTTCTAAAAGAAAGTGCGATGGGATTGGGTGCATTAGCATTGGGTTCAATATTGAACAGTTGCGGGAGAAGCGCCGCAAAACCAACATCAAATATTTTATTTGATCCTGTAAATCCGCTAGCGCCAAGACCGCCTATGTTTCCGGGAAAGGCAAAATCGGTTATTTACCTGCACATGGCGGGAGCACCATCTCAATTGGAGTTATTCGATTATAAACCTGAACTTGGAAAGTTGGATGGCCAGGAATGTCCGCCAAGTCTGATGGAAGGGAAAAAATTTGCGTTTATCCGCGGTAAAGCCTCTTTACTGGCACCGCAGGCAAAGTTCGCCCAACATGGTCAAAGCGGGTTATGGGTAAGTGATTATCTTCCGCATTTCTCGACCATCGTAGATGATGTGGCGATCATAAAATCAATGACCACAGATCAGTTTAATCATGCCCCGGCACAATTATTCATGCATACGGGCTCGCCAAGATTGGGAAGGCCAAGTATTGGTGCATGGGTTACTTATGGTTTGGGAACGGAAAATCAAAACCTGCCGGGTTATGTTGTATTAACGTCTGGCGGTAATGATCCTGATGCCGGCAAAAGTGCATGGGGTAGTGGATTTTTACCAAGCGTATACCAGGGGGTGCAATGCAGAAGCGAAGGCGATCCTGTTTTATTTATCAATGACCCTGCAGGAATGGACAGGGATCTGCGTCGTGCATCTATCGACGCGATCAATAAGATCAATGGTCACCAGTATGAAGAGTATAAAGATCCTGAAACACTATCGCGTATTTCTCAATACGAGATGGCATATAAGATGCAGATATCTGCACCTGAAGTGATGGATATAAATAATGAGCCTCAGTATATTCATGATATGTATGGAACAAAACCTGGTGAAGTTTCATTTGCCAACAATGTGTTGCTGGCGCGTCGTCTTGTTGAAAAAGGCGTTCGTTTTATTCAATTGTTTGACTGGGGCTGGGATAGTCACGGTACTGATCCGCAAACTGCATTGGACATTGGAATGATCAACAAATGCCGCCAGGTAGATAAGGCGATGACTGCTTTGATCCTCGATCTGAAACAAAGAGGCTTGCTCAATGAAACATTGGTAATATGGGGCGGCGAGTTTGGCAGAACGCCGATGCAGGAGAACCGGGAATTAAAAACAGCACCATTCAAGGGAAGAGATCATCATACGGATGCATTTTGCCTGTGGATGGCCGGTGGAGGTATAAAAGGTGGTACTACATATGGTGAGACCGATGATATTGGTTACAACGTGATCAGTGGAAAAGTCGAAGCATTCGATTTACAGGCAACCATTCTTAATCAATTGGGCTTCGATCATGAAAAATTTACCTATGAATTCCAGGGAAGACCTTTCAGATTGACGGATGTGAGTGGGAGAGTGATTGAAGAAATATTAGCATAGCCTATTCTTAAATTGGGTATCGATAATTGACCATTGACCCTTGAGCATTTTGAAAAGTAAATATTCAATAATCAATTTTCAATCCTCAATTTTTCACTTATAAACGGTATGAAACATAGTCGGAGAAAATTTTTAACAGCTACTGCTTCTGCAGCTACCTCGGTCATGTTTTCATCTTTTGAAAAAACTTTGTCATCCACTCAACCGTCTTTCACTATGAACAAGAATTATGAACTAAAAATATTG
>DASTIZ010000284.1:0-9600 GCA_035717045.1 Chitinophagaceae bacterium | reverse complement strand
GCCATAATAAGAGCGGCCAAAGATCCGGTCTTTGACGACCACCATCCAGATACCCGTGAATTTCTCCCTGCCCCTACCTACCCGGATACTGGTGATCTGTGTTTCATTTATACATTGTAAAAATGCCTTTGAAAACTTTTTCATAATCCGAAAATTCCTATGTTCGGCCGACTCAATAAAATATGTGGCAAAAAATTTCTTTTGCCTGGACTACAACAAGCCGTTTAAAGCACCGCTTACATTTTTCAAACATCCGGCTAACTCCTCAAAAGAAAAATCGTTTTATTCAATCCAGCGACTTGCCCACATCATCAATTATCTGTTACTGATTGTAATGACTATTCGTTGGTAACTGGTGAGGGGCGGCGTACCGTTATCTGTTCCTTCAAGTATCAAATGAATGGTTTGACCTGCAACCGCATCTTTGGGAATCGTAATTTTTGTTTGTAATGCAGTTGGACTTAGAATGTTTACCTTATTTGGATACGTTCCCACCTGGAACTGCCACCATTTGATTGACACTTTATTCTTATCCGGATCGATCACATTTCCATTCAGGCGAATGGTTTCCCCGGCCGACGCCAAAACTTTCAGCGGTCCTTCAATTCGTACTACAGGTTCATGATTTGCATCTGAATACCTGGGTGTTACAGACCATTTAAGACGGGCGGCAAAACTTTGCTGCGCTGCAGGAAAGAAATTTGGATATTCATCGACCGTGTTCCTGTTTGCCGAACTGAGGGCATTGACCATGGCTTGCTGAGATGTATCGCTCATTTGAAAAGTTATAGCTTCTGATGAACTAGCTATTTTGCGGCCGCCCCAGCCGCCGTAGGCAGCAACTTCAAATGCACGAAGTCCGTTCCCCAGCATGTTCATAAATGTATGATTGTCGCCTTCTCCCAGCCATGAACCTTTTGCCTGTACAGGCATCCAGACAACGTAACCCATTTTCCTCAATTGCGCATCTGTGTATCCCGAGAAACCAAAATAATCCATAATGTCGCCTTTTACCATTTGTTTTCCATCACCCCAAACTCTATATAAAGCTCCCAATGGACCACGATCAGTAACATTTTCTTTCATCCATGAGGGTATCAGATAAATTGAATCTTCGGGTTTGGCTCTTAATTGTGCACCATATCCATAATTGGGGCTATTCCTGAATTGCCGGTATTCTATCTCCGGCCAGTTAGGTTTAATATACTTCGCATACGTATCATCCTGGTCGCCTGATGGAAGCAGCACTACTTTTTTTGCTATCTTCTTTTTGATCTTTTCCCATTCGGTAGTATACTCATATTGCTCTTCAATTGATTTAAGTGCACGGGCAATGGTGCTTTGTCCTCCCCATGCAGTTATAAACAGCGGTCCGGGTTTATCATCAAGTACTAAAGATCGTATCAGATCAGCGCCGGGTGAATCTTTAGAGTAATCACCATCAAATTCAATATTGCCATACCGGATCTTTGATCTTAACTCTGCAGGAGCAGGATAATCCGGGTTATGCAATTTCAAATTCGGGTATACTTTCTGATAAGCTTCAACCGCATCATGAATAAAACGTTCATCTTTGGACCAGCGCCACGATACACATGGGCATGTATCCAATCCAAACCGTGCATACTCTCTTCCCGGGACAAACCATTTGGTTCCTTTGCCATCGCCCTTCCAGTGAAATTGGCTGCTCGCATAAATAAGCCCTTCGATTTTGTAATCGCTGCTATAAAGCAGAAAGCGGATAAGCGAATTATTATCGTCAAGCTCCGGATCGGTAGTGACAATGATCCGCGGCCGGGTATCCCTATATGCCGGCTGGGCATGTACGGTTGTGGAAAAACTGCAAGCGATCGTTAACGCGGTAACGAAAAGAATAAAGTGTTTATTCAGACTCACGAAGTTTTGCATTTGGTGATTTGAAATACCCGGTCCGGGCTTGTTGCATTTCTTACCCTGAATGTACTTAAAAACAGGTATTGAAAATCAACCCCTAATTTGCATAACGATGGAACAAATGCCGAATGGAGCATCGCACGAAAAAGCCTGGTCCCTGACGACCGGCCGGTCGGGGAACTTATTTCGGCGTGAACATAAAAATCTTTTCCTCCCACTCCATCTTCTGCCCTCATTCCCTTACCTTTGCGACCCCAAATCTGTTATCGTCAGATTCTTTTCTCTCGCCTCAGGCGAGAGGTCTGTCCAATGGGTAAACCGATTTATTAACTTAACAAACAAAGGGTAAATGAACAATTATGAATTGATGGTGATTTTTACCCCGGTATTGAGCGATGAAGAATTCAAAGCCGCTCAGAAAAAGTACGCTTCGCTGGTGAAATCCGTGAAAGGCGAAGTGGTACACGAAAATGCCTGGGGGCTGAAATCACTGGCGTATCCCATCCAGAAAAAGACCACGGGTCTTTATTGGGTGATGGAATTTACTGCGCCATCCGACTTCAATGAGAAGATGAAAATTCAGCTTCTCCGCGACGAATCAGTACTTCGTCACCTTATCACAAGACTCGATAAATACGCCGTCGAGTACAATGCAAAAAAGAGAAGTGGCGTAGCAACAGGAACTGAAAAGCCGGAAAAGGCTGAAAAAACAGTGGAGGCATAAACCATGGCAAAAGCAAATGAAATAAAATATTTGACCGCCATTAAAAGCGATAAGCAGGTAAAAAAATTCTGCCGGTTCAAAAATATGGCATTCGCTACATCGACTATAAAGATGTGGAGTTCCTGAAAAAATTTCTGAACGAACAAGGTAAACTGCTTCCCCGCCGCCTCACTGGTAATTCACTGAAGTACCAGCGTAAAGTAAGCGATGCGGTGAAGAAAGCAAGGCAAATGGCTTTGCTGCCTTATGTAACTGATTTGTTGAAATAGTTGCTGGATGCTGGATGCTGGATACTGGATCCAGCATCCAGCATCAAGTACCTGGTATCAAAAAATACTACCATGGAAGTAATATTAATCCAAGATGTTGACAACCTCGGTGCAGCCAATGAACTGGTGAAAGTAAGAAATGGTTATGCCCGTAATTTTCTAATTCCCCGCAAGCTGGCAGTAGAAGCAAGTCCGAGCAATGTGAAGCAAATGGAAGAAAGAACGAAGCAGGCAAAAAAGAAAGAAGAAAAAATGCTGGCCGAGGTCAATAGTGTAATTGCCAAACTGAGTGAAGCGCCTTTAAAAGTCGGTGCCAAAACGGGCACAAGCGGGAAAATATTCGGAAGTGTTACACCTTTACAACTTAGCCGCGCCATTCGTGAGCAAAAAGGGTATGAGATAGATCGCAAAAAGATCACGTTGCCTGATGAGGTAAAAGAGCTGGGTACCTACAAAGCTCATATCGACTTTGGCAACGGTAAGTATGCCGATGTTGATTTTGAAGTTGTGGGTGAGTAAGAACTGATCTAATAATAGCCATCCTCCTTCCGGGAGGATTTTTTATTGGCTAACTGGCTGAAACCGACACATATTAAAGTCGATTGGTTCGCTAGGGAAAAAATTGGCAATATTATCAGGTAAAAACCGTTATTTTGTATTGTATTCGGTGTTCTTTACAGTTTCTCAAGTTCATGAACGTTTCGCATTTCGGTAAATGTTCATTGGTTACTGGTACTGTTGATCACTTATTGTTTTTATAAATTTCTCAAACAAAATGAACATTTACGCAGGAAATCTCAGCTGGAACCTGAAAGATCAGGATCTCCAAAATCTTTTCGCCACACACGGTGAAGTAAGCTCAGCTAAAATTGTTACCGACAAATTCACAGGCCGCAGCAAAGGTTTTGGCTTTGTTGAAATGCCAAATGATGACCAGGCAAATGCAGCCATTGCAGCATTGAATGGTACTGAAGTTGATGGCCGCAACATCGTCGTAAACGAAAGCCGTCCTAAACAGGAAGGCGGTAGCGGCGGCGGTGGGGGATTCAAAAAACGCAGCTTCGGCGGAGGCGGCGGTGGCGGTTTCAAAAAAGGCGGCTACAATAAGGGCGGCGGCAGCGGTGGCTACCGTGACCGTGGTGGTTATAACAGCGATTATTAATAGTTAACGATATTCACTGTACTTTTAAGTCTGGTCATTATTGATCAGACTTTTTTATTGAGTAAGCCAATTAGAAACTTTTATATCTATGTGTACCTATGTTTCTTCATGATAGCTATCGGGGTTACTACGTGAATCATTTTTTTTCACCACCTGGTAACATGGGGATATAGGTTTCACATAGAACAAACCGACACCATATGCTGCAGCTTTCACCGGTTATTGCTGGTTGTATGAAATGGGGACAATGGGGAGCTAACTATTCAACTACGCAATATTTACAACTTATTGAAGAATGTATTGCCAATAAGATCACATCATTTGACCATGCAGACATCTATGGCGATTACACGGTAGAAGAGGAATTTGGAGCCACACTCAAACAGAAACCGCATCTTAGAGAACAAATGCAATTGATCACAAAATGTGGCATCCGTAGATTTACACCCAACAGACCCGGTCATAAAATTCATTCTTACGATACAAGCCGGAAACATATCATCAGCTCGGCAGAAAGATCTCTGAAGAATTTGAATACCGATTTCATCGATCTCCTATTAATTCATCGTCCGGATCCCCTGATGGATCCGCATGAAATCGCTGAAGCCTTTGGTCAATTAAAGAAAGATGGCAAGGCTTTGCATTTTGGCGTTTCAAATTTTACTCCTTCCCAAATGGAAATGATGGCAAAAGTATGGCAGGTAGAATTTAACCAGCTTGAAGTTTCCGTTATTCATCTTGATCCCTTTCATGATGGCTCCCTGGATAAATGCATCGAGCATGTAATACGACCGATGTCATGGGGACCATTGGGAAGTGGTAAACTTCATAGTGATGAACCTGATGAGCGAAGCCATCGCATCTTAGCTGTTGCAAAAATTCTTGCCGGAAAATACAAGGCTACTGTGGACCAGGTATTACTGGCTTTTGTTTTTAAACACCCATCCAAAATTATCCCCGTTATCGGCTCGACAAAAATTGAACGATTAAAATCTGCTTATGAGGCAGCCGAAATAAATATTGAAAGAGAAGAATGGTTCATGCTGTGGAGAGCAAGTAAGGGGCATGAGGTTCCGTGACGTCATGGCGAGCGAAGCGAAGAAACAGTCGGCAGTCAGTAGTTCATAGTCCATAGTCAATAGTGAATATGTGATATGCAATTGACTATATTAAAAACCAATCTAATGTTACCAATGGGTAAGAGCTTTCTTTCAGGCGCAATTCTTGTTTCACTGCTTTTTGGATGTACTGAAATGGCGGATACCACTGAACCAGCGGATAAGATCTATTTCAATGCAAAGATCTGGACAGGTGATTCAGCGAATGCGTGGGCCGCGGCCATTGCGATCAAAGGAAATCAAATTGTCTATGTGGGCAATGATTATCAAGCGTTCGAAGGAGACATGACCGACATGATCGACCTGGGCGGTAAACTGATGTTGCCCGGGTTTATCGACAATCATACTCACTTTCTGAGCGGTGGTTACAATCTTTCCTCGGTTGACCTTCGCAAGGCAAAAACCAAAGAAGAATTTATTTCGATACTAAAAGATTTTTGCCTGGATCAAAAAAATGACCGCTGGGTCCTGGGCGGCGATTGGGATCATGAAGTTTGGGGCGGCGAACTTCCTTCACGTAGCTGGATCGATTCCGTAACGGGTGATCATCCTGTTTTTGTCAACAGGTACGACGGTCATATGGCGTTGGCAAATACAAAAGCATTAGAACTTGCTGGGATCAATAAGAACACAACAGTTCCCCCGGGTGGTGAAATGCCTAAAGATAAAAGCGGCGAATACTCCGGCGTGCTGAAGGATGAAGCCATGAACCTAATGTATAAAGTGATACCTGATCCCTCAGAAAAAGAGTTGGATGAATATTTGCTGGCGGCGATTCAACATGCATTCGAAAACGGGGTAACACAAGTGCATGATGTTGGCAGCTATGGTGGTTGGACCGACCTGGCAACCTATCGCCGAAATTATGCAAACAAAAAGCTGGACCTGCGTATTTATTCATTTGTTCCCTTAAGCACATGGGCAAGACTCGATTCATTGTGTAAAAAGGAAGGGAAAGGGGATGATATGCTTCGTTGGGGAGCATTAAAAGGATTTATGGATGGTTCATTGGGTTCAACTACCGCATGGTTTTATCAACCTTATCTCGATGCATCAAACACCAGCGGATTAACCGTTACTGATACAAACAACATTCACCGGTGGGTGGTAGCGGCTGATTCCGCCGGAATGCATGTCACTGTTCACGCCATAGGTGACCGCGCAAACGATTTTATTTTGAATGTATTTGAAGAAGCAGAAATGAAAACTTCAAGAGATCATCGCTTTCGTGTTGAACATGCACAGCATTTAACGCAACAAGCCATCCCGCGTTTTGCCCGATTAAAAGTAATTCCATCGATGCAACCTTACCATGCAATAGATGACGGACGCTGGGCATATAAAAGACTGGATGATGCCCGGCTAAAAGGCACTTATGCGTTTAAGAGCCTGATCGATGCAGCAGCACTACTCACTTTTGGATCCGACTGGACGGTCGCTCCTTTAAAACCACTCGAAGGAATTTATGCAGCGGTTACAAGGAGAACACTGGACGATAAATATCCAGATGGATGGTATCCTGAACAAAAAATACCGGTGGAACAGGCTGTAAGATGTTATACGATTAATAATGCCTATGCCGGATTCCAGGAACATAAATTAGGAGCGTTAAAAAAGGGAATGCTTGCAGATCTTATTGTATTGGACCAAAATATTTTTGACATCGTTCCGGAAAAGATCAGGGATGTTAAAGTGGTGCAAACTATTGTTAATGGCAAAGAAGTTTATAGATTAAAAAGCGATTAAAATTTCGCGCCAGATACGCGTTTATTTTTTACACTGCTTTTTATCTGCTAATTAGCAAGTCTCAACCCCCATCTTGTTACGTATTGAACATGGATGAAATAAGAATTTTGCTGGTAGAAGATGAAAAAAAGATCGCTTCCGCTTTAAAAAGCGGGATGGAGGAGCAAGGCTTCTATGTAGTGGTAGCTTATGACGGCACTATGGGGGAAAAGTTCTTTACCAATTACGATTTCGATCTTGTGATCCTCGATATTAATCTTCCGGATATAAATGGCTATACGCTGAGCAGGATAATAAGGCGGAGAAAGCAGAATATTCCTATTCTCATGCTGACTGCGCTGGGCACAGTGGAAGACAAAATAGAAGGATTTGAAGCAGGGGCCGACGATTACCTCGTAAAGCCTTTTGCCTTTAAAGAATTGCTGGCACGGATAAAATCATTGTTAAGAAGAACGGCGGCTAAGTTGCCCACCTCACATATACTTCGTGTTGCCGATCTTGAAATAAATCTTGACAACAGAGAAGTAAGAAGATCCGGCAACAGGATCTCCCTGACTGCTAAAGAATTTCAATTACTCGAATATCTTGTAAGAAATAAGAACCGGGTGGTGAGCCGTGCAGATATCGCGGGCAAGGTTTGGGATATTGGCTTTGATACCGGAACCAATGTGATCGATGTGTATATAAATTTTCTTCGAAAAAAGATCGATAAAGATTACCCGGTCAAGCTGATACAGACTCAGATCGGGATGGGGTATATCCTGAAAGAGGAGTCATGAAGATCAAATTCAAGATAGCATTGATATTTACTTTACTGGTATCATTCATTTTGCTGGTGCTGGGAATAGGGGTGTATTATTTTTCAGCCCTGAACAGGCAAAATCAATTTTCGCAAAGACTGAAGAACAGAGCACTCACCAACGCCCGGCTTTTGATCGAACTGGAAGAGATGAATAAGCCGTTGCTGAAAAAAATAGATTCTCTTACCATGAATTTACTTTTTGAAGAACGGATCCTGATCTACGATGATAATAACAACCTGGTATATGTTAACCGTTCCGATATAGCCGAGCCACCGCTTCCCGATACGGTAATTCTGAATGAGATCCGTGCTAATAAGGAATATCGCTTTAATGTAAAAGACTATGATGGGATCGGTACGATTTACCATGAACAGGCAGCTGACTACGTAATTGTGGCAACCGCTGTCGATCGTGCAGGACTAACGGCACTTTCGCAATTGAGAAAAATATTATTGCTGAGCGGACTGGTTGGAATTATTATCACCATGCTTATCGGTTATTTTTTTTCCATCAATCTTCTCCGCCCCCTGTCGCGCATCAATACCGAAATGAATGAGATCACCTTTCAGAATATTTCAAGGCGGATAATAACAACCAATACAAAGGATGAGTTGAATGAGCTGGCGAGGACTTTCAATAGCCTGTTGGAAAGATTGGAAGCATCATTCAATAATCAAAAAAGTTTTATAGCCAATGCTTCTCATGAATTATCGACCCCTTTAGCCGCCATTTCAAGCCAGCTCGAAGTTGCGTTGCTGCAAAATCGCACCGGGGAGGAATATAAGAACGTGCTCGCGTCCGTACAGGAGGATGTGGTTCACCTGAATAATCTTGTACGAAAATTGCTTGAATTGGCAAAGGCCGGCGCCGGCAAAGGCATCAGCCTCGAACCGGTCCGTGTTGATGATATCTTGCTTAGCGCTGTAGAAGAAGTGAACCGGCTTCATACCGATTACCAGGTTCATTTCTCGTTTGACGTCATTCCCGAAGACGAAGCACTCTGTTATATTTATGGCAATGAAGAATTGCTTTTCATTGCGTTCAAAAATATTATTGAAAACGCGTGCAAATATTCTTCATCACACAAAGCATGGGTTAATATTGAAGTGGGTCCCGGTAAAAAAACCATTCGGGTCAAAGATGAAGGCATTGGTATGACCCAGGAAGAAATACAAAAAGCTTTTGAGCCTTTTTTTCGATCTGAAAAAGCCGGAGCTATTTCCGACGGACTTGGCCTTGGACTCTCTATGTCATCCGGCATCATCCGTTTGCATAAAGGGGAGATCAATGTGGCATCCGAGCCGGACAAAGGAAGCATCTTCTCCATCACGCTTCCACCCATCTGACCCTTTTAATGATATTTTAATTTCTTCTTAATCACATTTTAATTCAAGCTTAATTGCATTTTAATTAGGTGAAATTAATTTTATCAAAATCCGAGCTATGGCTGAAGATTTTAAAAACATCCTGACCCTGGTAGATTTCTCGAGGGCTTCGCTGCATGCTGCCGAAGAGGCTTCATTGATCGCATCCAAATTCAACAGCCGGCTTCACTTATTGTATGTTTCATCAAATTCAGATTCCTCTTATTTGCTTGCATCCAAAATTTATTTGTTGAAAATTGCAGGCAGTAAAAAAAATAGTGCAGAGCCGGCCATCGAAAAGTTAAAGCAGTTAAAGGAAGACCTGGATAAGCGTTTTGGCATCGATATAGAATGCCATGAAGCGGTTGGACAACTTTGCGATACGGTGAACAAATTTGCTCATGACCTTAATACAGACCTGGTAGTCCTGGGCGTAAACCGGGAAAGCTGGTTCAAAGCGTTATTCTTTGAAGACGAAATAAGAGGTATTATCAAATGTGTTGATGCGGAAGTTTTGTGTC
>DASTIZ010000283.1:0-7131 GCA_035717045.1 Chitinophagaceae bacterium | reverse complement strand
ACGGCGAGCAGCTACGGGTAATCAGGATGAGTTTTCACGGCGTGGTTATTTCCATCGCGCAAACATCCTCATCTCAATATTCTTTTACAATGACGGACTATTTTGAAACCATACGACTAATAATCAAAAATGCGGAAACGGGCTATTTGTTTCGTGATGATGTCTATGTGTATTAGGTCAATTTAATGCCAGGCTTTCTACGGGGGTGCCACCGGGTAGATATGCCCATGTTACGATATTCTATTAACGATTAACACGTCTTCTTCGGAATATAAAACTTACTTAATTTAGCAACAAACATCATTTTTCTGATAAAATTTAGTGTAAGGTCATGCTTTTATCAAGTCAAATCGCAAAACACTTCAAAGAGGTTTTCTTTGGCGGCAACTGGACGGCTGTAAATCTTAAGGACACATTAAAAGATGTGACCTGGCAGCAAGCAACAAGGAAGGTCCATTCCTGTAATACTATTACGGCTCTCGTTTATCATATCAACTATTACGTAAGCGCAGTTTTGAAAGTGTTGGAGGGTGGGCCGCTTGATGCCCATGATAAATACAGCTTTGACCACCCCATTGTCCAATCACCGGAAGATTGGGAAGCATTAGTAAATAAAACGTATACGGACGCTGAGCATTTTGCTGTTCTCATAGAAAAAATACCCGAAAGCAAATTCGGAGAAACTTTTGCTGATGAAAAATATGGCTCTTATTACAGGAACCTTCATGGAATCATTGAACACACACATTACCACCTGGGCCAGATCGTAATTCTTAAAAAAGTTATACAATCGGAAGAGCAGGAGTCTTAACAGCTCACTTGACGGGCCCGGCAACTTTTTGAGGATATTCGGGTTACTGCCAGAAGCCCTGTTTTGCGACGTTTTTGAAATGGAATCAGAGAAAATAAAAAAATTGACAACCTATCAAATGAGCAAGGAGATCAAACCAAACTCACAACTGATCGGATCATAATTTAACCTCATGAAGAATTGCTCAATAGCCTTATTGATCTATGGAGAACCAGGCTCTACCAAAAATGCATTAACTGAAGCAAAATATAAAAAACTGGCAGACCATTTTATTGAAAAAGGCTTTACCGTTGATTCAGTACTTTATCATGATTCTGTTTACACCAAACTTGAAACTCAATTACAAAAATATGACGCCATATTAGTTTGGGTAAATCCTATTGAACAAGGCAATAGCAGGCAACTCCTGGATCAAATGTTGACCAGGCTTGCAGAAGTCTGTTTTGTGTCCGCTCATCCTGACACCATTTTAAGAATAGGTACAAAGGAAGTGCTGTACAAGATCAAAGACACTGAATTTGGAGGCGACATAAAACGATACGACACGTTTGGTGATTTCAAAAATAGGTTTTTGGATCAACCACCCGGTATAAGGATCCTGAAACAATACCGTGGAAATGGTGGTAATGGTGTGTTCAGGGTGGATACGTTAAACAAAAAACAGGATAAGGTAATTATCACACACGCCACAAAAGGCGACCAGGAGATCCAAATGACAGTCCAGCAGTTTTATTCGTCATTTGAAACCTATTTTGATTTGGGAAGCATTTTGATCGACCAGCAATGGAATCCTAATATTGTCAACGGAATGGTTCGCTGCTATTTGTCCGGTACAAAAGTTTCCGGTTTCGGTTACCAGGAAGTAAATGCATTATACCCTGTGGTAAATGGTGTTTATAAAAAACCAGGACAAAGATTTTACTACAGTGACGAGTGTGCCTTGTTCGCCGACCTGAAAAATATCATGGAAAAAAAATGGGTTCCCCAGTTGCAGGAGCTCACAGGAATCAGAACCGAAAAGCTTCCCGTAATATGGGATGCTGATTTTTTTATCAATAAGTTAAATACAGACAGAACAAATGAAAAATATTCGCTTTGTGAAATAAATGCAAGCTGTGTCTCGCCCTTTCCTGAAAGTTCAATCCCGCATATCTTCAACGAGGTAAAGAAAAGAATTCTGATATGAACCTCCTCAAGCCCAAAAATTAAAAACAGGGTACCCCGAACGAAGATCGTCAATCCAAAATTAAGTGAGCCTGGGTCGGCGACGAGGTTCATGGAGGAGATACGGCGCATACGCCACCGGTGAACGTCAATAAGATTTTCCGGAATATTACCCTTCTATAAGTTTTCAACTACATCCCTATAGCCACGACCGATCGGAATGGAGATGCCATTCACTTCTACCGCTTCAGCCGTATAGGATTCGATTTTACTTACTGAAACGATAAAAGAACGATGGATGCGTTTAAAAAGCGTAGAGGGCAAAATTGATTCGATCTCGTGGGTACTCATCTTTGATATGTATTCTTTTTTCGTGGTGACGATCTTAATGTACTCGCGCTGGCTTTCTATGTATACTATGTCGGAGAATAAGATCTTTACTTTCTTCTTTTGCACAGTCAGAAAAATAAAATCTTTGCCAGGGCTTTCCTGCCCTTTTTCTTTTTCAACGTGTGTTGACCTCACCTTATTTACCGCCACCATGAACCGTTCAAATTCTATCGGTTTTAGCAGGTAGTCTGTAACATTAAGGTCAAACCCCTCAACAGCGTACTGGTGATAGGCAGTCGTGATCACGACCGCCGGCGGATCGACAAGTGTTTTCAGGAATGCCATGCCCTTGAGTTTTGGCAAATGAATATCCAGGAAAATAAGATCAACTGGATGGTCTCTTAGAAATTCTGTGGCAAGAATTGCATCCTTGAATGTTCCTCTTAATTCAAGAAACGGGACCTGAGAAATGTAGTCTGCCAGGACTTTAACCGCGAGTGGTTCATCTTCCACGATTATGCTTTTTATTTTAGACATGGCTGGCCAGGTTGATTGTTAAAAGAGCTGTAAAAAAATTCTTCTCATGCTGTATTGTTAAGCTATACTCCGTATAGAGCAATTCCAATTGCCTTCTGAGATTTGACAGACCGATGTTTTCTTTGACATGTTTTTCAGCCAGCGTATCATCAACCGAGTTTTTTACAACAAATCTCAATTGGCGATGCTTGATCGAAAGATGTATGTCAACAAAAGGAAGGTTCCTTGTTTCTGACGCCCCATGCTTAAATGCATTTTCAACCAGGGGGATCAGCAACAACGGGGGGATGGCCTGTTTCAAATCTTCAACATTATAATTGAAATTGATCCGCAGAGACTCGTCATACCGTAGCTTTTCAAGCGCGATGTAATCACCTATGATCTTCAGTTCCTGCTCAATACTTATAAATGATCCTCCTGTTTCATACAACATGAACCGCAATATCTTTGACAATCTCAGGATCGATTCAGGCGCCAGGTCAGATTTATCCCGGGTCAATGAATAAATATTGTTCAGTGTATTAAACAAAAAATGGGGGTTGGTTTGTGACCGCAGGTAATTCAATTCTGCCTGTTGTTTTTCGATACGCAATTGCTGTGCCGCCTGGTTAAGTTTTACATAATTATAAATATGCCTGATGATACCATAAAAGAAAACTGAGGCCATGCTAAAGCCCATTTGTCCTTCGAGCTCCTCGTCGATCGTATCATATACAATTATTCGGGTATAAGTATGTAAACCGATGCCTATTAATCTCCAGGCATACAAACCATAGGACCATAGCATCAAATACAGCCACAAGATTACGAGGCCAAGAAGAATATTATAAATAAGAAATCTTCTTTTCTTTAAAACGAAGGGTACAGCCAACTCAAAAAAGGTAAAATTGACAACAGTGACATAGACAACTCTCCAAATATTATTTAGCAAAAGTTCCCAAAACTGGTCACGGTATTTTGATAAATGACCAAGCACCCAAAGCAAGAGAAATATGCCCGCCAGCAGTAAATAAAAAATGAACTTTTTTCTATCGATCGTCTTATTCATCCACGGTATTTGCGATAAATATCGGTAAAACTTTTTCTTTTCTGTTTGCGTCCGATAGAATTGACTTTACTGTAAACGAAATACATATACACGTCTACCATTAGCCCTGGTCATTATTGAATAATACTACTTTTGATAAATCACACCGGCAGCCATTTTAGCCCGGTATCCATTTGCCCGAATTTGCTCTTTGTTTACAAAAACCTGCTGTTTGTTGATGATCGTATAAAGGAGTGCCCCAAAATAGATATTCTTGCAAAAACGTCAATAAATGAAAAAGAACTTATCAGTCCTTGTGATCATTTTGATATTGGGGGCTCAACTAAACGCCCAGGTGGAACCCAAAGCCGGGACCTGGAAGACATGGTTCATTTCATCAGGAAAAGACTATCGCTTACCTGCACCCACATCCTATAAAAATGAAATTGCTGAAGTGATTGAAGAACAAAAAAACATCGATGACGCGACCAGGCAACAGATCATTTTCTGGAATGCAGGTGCCCCCGGTTACCGATGGCAGGAAATGATAAGTAAACTATGGACTGTCGATACTGGTCGATATGGTGCATTGGCCAATATGCTTCTGGGAACAGCAACCTATGACGCGACCGTTGCCGCATGGGATACCAAGTATGCCTATAAGCGTCCCCGTCCTTTTGCTGTAGATGAAAGAATAAAACTTCTTACCCTAAATCCTGAAAGCCCTTCTTATCCCTGCGAGCATTCAGTGGCTGCAGGTGTGGCCGTAACTATATTTTCAAAGTTTTATCCCGCGCTGGCTGATTCGGTAAAAAAACTTGCCCGGCAATTAATGAATTCAAGAGTCGTCGCCGGGGTTGCCTTTCCGAGTGATGTCCGGGCGGGTTTTGAACTTGGAAAACAAATTGCCGCGATAGAAATTGAAAAGACTAAAGACTACGTTTCAACTGCGCAATGGGATGGAAAAGTACCTGATAAACCAGGATTGTGGAGAGGCAAATATGCAATGTACCCGACTGCAGGACAAAACAAAACAGTCGTACTCGAAAGCGCAGGTGAATTTCGGCCTGGCCCGCCACCTGACTTTGCAAAAGAAATGGAGGAAATGAAAAACTATAAACAAACTTTCCGGTCCTTATCAAATGCATTTTATTGGGCAAACCAATCATGGTTCATGGATAATTTGGCTAAAAAAATGTTTGAAAGAAATCTTCATCTGAATCCTCCGCGTGCTGCGCGGATCGTCGCTATTGTGGGTATTACAAACTATGATGGTTTTATTGCCTGTTGGGATGCCAAATACGCTTATTGGGGAATTCGTCCAAATCAATATGATACAACTTTCAAACCGGCAATCCTCGTTACCCCACCGTTCCCTGGTTATCCTTCAGGTCATGCCGCGTTAACAGGCGCCATGGCAGTGATCTATTCCTATTTCTTTCCTGAAGAAAAAGAGTTGTTCCATCAAAAAGCAAAAGATGCAGCCGAATCACGTTTCCAGGCAGGCATTCATTTTCGCACGGATAATGATGTAGCACTTGAACTGGGCAAGAAAGTTGCCGCCAAAGTAATCCAGCGAATAAAAAATGATGGCGTTGATGATGAATTTTTATTTTCGAGAGATAAAAAGTCTGTTGCCATAACTAACCAATAATGAAGATCCTCATCACGATACTGGGTTTATTAAATGGATGCTATATGCTGATCGATGGCCTCCCATGTATTGCTAAAAGGAAAATATATCGGCCCGGAGAAACCTGGTCCCTGGGCCGAACTTTTTCACAAATTAAATATTAATGTTCTCAGGCTCGGGCCATTTTTTATGGCGTTCGGACTATTATGGCTGATATGGCTTTACAGTCTATGGACCAATTGGTGCTGGAGCTATTTGTTTGGAATTGTCATCTCAATTCTAACGTTTTGGTATTTACCGGTAGGCACATTGTTTTCTGTAATCATATTGCTTATATTGATCTTTGCCAAACACAGGTTGGGAATGACCGACAAATAAGTTTTTCCTCTCTGTCTTTGTGTAGCTTAAAAAAGGGGCCCGATCCCGATTTTGTCTCCAAAAAATATTTACCTTACTATAGCACCAAAATGATCAGCAATGTTGCTCCACCGGAGAAAGTTCGAATTGCTTACATTGATCGTCGCTGGCATTTATGCTCTTTATTCCTGCCATAGATCTGCCGTTGTTGCTCCTCCAATTACTGATGATCACATAACAGCAGTGCATCTGCCGCTCATACCTTTTAATTACGCAAACCCACCACTACCACACTTTTTCCTATTACAGCCAGTAGCAGAACAGGATAATACACCGTCGAGCAACCCTGTTACAGATTGGGGTGCTACACTTGGCCGTGTGCTTTTTTATGATAAAGTACTTTCACTTAATAATACTATTGCATGTGGAAGTTGTCATAAGCAAAGTCTTTCTTTCGCCGACGATCGGGCTTTTAGTGTCGGCTTTGATGGCCGCCTGACCAAACGAAATTCCATGTCGCTTATCAATGTAAAATTTTATCGCAATAGTAAATTTTTATGGGATGAGCGAGGGACATCATTGGAAACGCAAACACTGTTGCCGATTATTGACCATATAGAAATGGGGTTGCCCGGCTTGGATGAGTTGGTCAACCGTTTAAAAACAAAACCCTATTATCCAATATTATTTAAAAAAGCATTCGGCAGTGAAACCATTACGAGCAGTAAGGTTGGTGATGCATTGGCCCAGTTTATCCGTTCTATTATTTCTTACCAATCGAAATTTGATGAGGGCAGAACAATTATAAATTCGGTGAGGTCGCCCTATCCGAATTTTACGGCGCAGGAAAACGAGGGGAAACAATTATTCTTTAACCCGTTACTCGGGTGTAACGGCTGTCATAAAACTGAAGCATTCACGGCACCATCGCCCAAAAACAACGGCTTGGAAATTCCTTCAATTGACCCGGGGGTGGGCGCCATTACGAATGATCTTTCTCAAATCGGCAATTTCAAAGCCCCATCCCTGAAAAATATCGAGCTTACAGCACCTTATATGCATGACGGAAGATTTAAAACCCTGGAAGAAGTTATTGAGCATTATAATTCCGGAGTAATGCCGCATCCGAATTTATCTTCCCAGCTTCGCAATCCTGATAACACGCCGGTAAGACTACATCTTTCCAGCGATGAAAAAAATGCATTAATAGCATTTTTAAAAACGCTGACTGATCGCAGTATTGTTGGTGACGTTAGGTTCAGCGATCCCTTT
>DASTIZ010000282.1:0-7930 GCA_035717045.1 Chitinophagaceae bacterium | reverse complement strand
TGTGAAAACAATCGATGTAACCCATTAATGTCCTGCCCGACCGGAAATTTTTATTTGTTCAATATTTCTTCTTTATCAATTGAGCTATTTATTCTTTCCAAACAAAAAACGGTTTTGATCAATGATAACCGGATCCTGAAACACCTCGCCGAATGCTGGCATCCCCCGGAAATAATTTAATTC
This sequence comes from Chitinophagaceae bacterium, assembly GCA_035717045.1. Classification (GTDB taxonomy): domain Bacteria; phylum Bacteroidota; class Bacteroidia; order Chitinophagales; family Chitinophagaceae; genus VBAS01. Next base: position 7,747 of record DASTIZ010000282.1, on the reverse strand, counting down.
CTGTCTCAGGCAGGCACATCAATTGAATTATTTAATTAATTAAACTTTAAAAGATGAAAAATTTACTGGTAGCAATACTGGCTGTCAGCTTTTTGTCCTTACCTGCCATGGCCTCCAACGAGGGTGGTAAAAAGAAAGCCAGGAAAAAAGCCAAAACCGAAATCAAGAAAGACAATACTTGTGATCCAAAGAATTGTGATCCCAAAAATTGTGATCCTAAGAATTGCGATCCTAAGAATTGTCCTTATCCGACTTGCATAAAGACGGAGACGTGTTCGAAAGTATCGACAGCTTCGAATAATAAATAAATGTTCCAGAAACATTTAAGCCACTTCCTTTCGGGAGTGGCTTTTTTATCTCACAGATTTCATAGACCAGCAGCATATTGCGTAAATTCTTAATGAGGTCTGATTTATCTATACACTGATGTTCTCTTTACTTGCCATAAATCCGGGTTTGAGTTTTTTCGTTTTGTTCATTAATGCCAAAAAACGTTCTATATCATAAATTGCATTGTGTGTCGCAGGCGCAATGTTGGGCATAAACATATCAAAAGCATGATCGGTCTGCGGTAAGATGTGAATTACTGCCGGAACTCGTTCTTTGACCAACCGATCATACAAAAGACGTGTAGATTTTACCGGGGCCATGATATCATGAGCGCCATGTATCAGCAATGTCGGCGGACAATTTGAAGTTACATGGGTAACCGGTGAAAATAATTTGTATCGTTCGGGACATTCGTCCGGGTGCCCGCCGATCAGCGGTGCCATAATGCCGACACTCTCAAATCCTTTATCCATTCCGAAACGATAAAAGTCTTTGCCCAATCTTTTCTTCAACCAGCCAGGCATTTCGGTTGGTACTTTCATCTTTGTCTTACCCGGTGCAGGCCGGGTGGTGAGATGCTGATTTGTATGATAGTACAAGGCCTCAAGATCGGTAGCAGGATATACAGCGACGACTCCACAAACATTCAGATCCGCTTCGTCAAGTTCATCCGGTGTAAAGCCGGGATGATCCGCTGTGAAAGCTGCCATCAAAGCAAGATATCCGCCGGAGGATCCTCCACCAACAATGATCTGGTGCGGGTCAACTCCATATACGTTTGAATTTGCCTTCATCCAAAGGATGGCACGTTTCACATCATGTATCATTCCCATCAAATCTGTTTCAGGTGCAAGCCTGTATGCTATATCCATTATCACATGCCCCTGTGCAGCCAAATGTTTAAAAAACGTTCTGGTACCACAATCTTTATCAAGAATATAAAATGCACTTCCATGCATAAAAATAAATGCAATCCCGGAAGATTTGATTGAAGCCGGCGGTTGCCATATATCACATAATAATTTCCGATCAGTTCCAGGAATAGTTGCGAATGTTATATCCTGTTTCAAGCGCGGGGCCGGAACCGCTGGTAATTTTAAGACGTTTCGACTCGTAAGAAAATACTTTCGTTGCACCGGCTTTATTTTTTTCCTCCATTTAACGCCAAAAACTCTCTCAAACTCACCCGCAGGCGGACGTGTAACACGTACGAGATGTATCAAATAGACCAGCAGCACGTAAGCACCTGTGATCGCAATAAAAGTTGAGCCGGTTGTAATTCCAATAACAAGAATTATTAAGCCTGTGAAAAGGAAGACAGGTGAAAGCGCAGAAGCACAAACTTTTAATCCCCACATGACAGCGGCAGGCCACCGAAAAGGGAAAAAAAGTGAGATGCTAATCAGCGCAAGCAGTGCACCAATTATGCCGGCAAAAATCTGTATAATAAGGATCGCGGTATCCATTAGTAAACCGGTTTATTTATTTGAGTATTTGTTTTGTTGAAGAGCTGTTTCTGCTCGCTTGCTTCTCTTTGTACCAGGGCTGGAGAAGCTTTCCTTTCAGCCTTTAAAAGGATTGAAGCAAACATTATCATCCAAACCATAAAGGCAGCGATGTTGATACGTTCCCATAACCCAATAAATGGTGTTGGTAAGTTCTTATCAACGTTTGGGGCTTCCAAAAAAGTCAAGACCCCAAAGACGATGAAAACAAGGATCGTGGCGATGGAGTAATATCGAAAAGCCTTACCAAGAGCAGCCGAACCAAACCCGATTGAAAGAAACATCAATAAAACAGTTATTCCACTCATAACAAGGTGCCATGTATCGGTAAATGTGCCCCCGCCTGCAGCCAGCACTTCCCGTTGATGCATGGGTGACCAGGCAAGACCCAATAATCCATGAAGAATCATGAGAATGCCAACGATTCGCAGGGATCGTTTTTCACCGCTGACCTTTAAGATGCCCAGGCCAAACGCTGCCACCAGCAGTGTATACGCGATTCCGAAAGGAAACCATAAGGACCGTGTCGGTGCATCAACTGCAGATAACTCACTAACTGTTTGGGTGATCCAATTATAACCTTTATAAAAAAATGGCGTGAAAATGTTCATTGCTATGTAAAGCAATGCAGCAAGTACGCCGCAGTAGAGTAAGAAGCGACGCATGGTTTTATTTTTGTTGACTGTTACAAGGTAGGCACAGAGATCAATTAAAACAATGATTGCCGTCATTACAAGAAATGAGAATCGGATGTTTTACGAAGCTGTGGTCGGATTCAATTGGCAGTGATATGACTCTCTGATTTTTGAACCTCCGGTTGGTAACTTATTTCATTCTCAAGCGGTGAGTCTTGTTCAAAATCGTTTATATTTTTTATCGTAACGGCCGCAATCTGCTCCAGCGCTTCCTTTGTAAAAAACCCCTGGTGCGATGTAATGAGTACATTGGGAAAACCAATCAATCTAGCTATCATATCGTCAGCAATGATCTTTTCAGAAAGATCCCTGAAAAAAAGTTTTTCTTCCTGTTCATATACATCAATACCAAAATAACCCAACTTTTCATTTTTCAATGCATCAATTGCATCCGCAGTATTAATAACTGCACCCCTGCTTGTATTGATCAACATCACTCCCTTCTTCATTTTTGAAAATGCCTGCTCGTTAATAAGATGATGTGTCTCTGGCAATAATGGACAGTGAAGCGAAATGATATCACTTTGAGCAAACACTTCATCCAATGGCTGATAACTTACACCGGCCTGTTGCATTTCTGAAGATGGAAATTTATCATAAGCAAGGATCTTGCAACCGAAGCCCAGCATGATCCTGCAAAAAGCCTGGCCGATCTTGCCTGTACCGATCACGCCAACAGTTTTGCCATGCAAGTTAAAACCGGTCAAATTCTCCAATGAAAAATTACCTTCCCGAATACGATTATAGGCCTTATGTGTTTTGCGATTAAGTGTAAGAATCAATGCGACGGCATGCTCAGCGACTGCCTCAGGCGAATAAGCGGGAACCCGCACCACTTTGATATTTTTTTTTGATGCAGCCTCAAGATCAACATTATTGAATCCCGCACAACGCAAGGCGATCAATTTTACCTTATTTGCTGAGAGCTGTTCTACGGTTTCTCTGTCAGCCTTGTCATTTACAAAAAGGCATACAGCGTCATGTTCTTTCGAAAGCGAAGCTGTCGCAGAATTCAGTGCTGCTTCAAAATATATGAATTGATGATGGCCATTTGAATTAACACGATCAAAGTATTCTTTGTCATAAGATTTAGTACTGAAAAAAGCTATTCTCATAATGCTAAGGTAAGCAGGGAATAAATAGGCAATGCCAGCTCATGAACCATCATCGTGCGCTCATTGCAGCAAACCATAAGTTACATGCAGAGGAAGTACCGGCCATGCAGCTTAGACCCTTAGCGAACCCCGAAATCCCCGGGCGGCATAATAGGATTCTGCACCATTGTGATACAAAAAGACAGTATTGTACCGACGATCGCAAAACACGGCCCCGCCGAGTTCCCTGATCTCTGCAGGTGTTTTCACCCAGCTCGAAGTCTTTGTATCGAACTCGCCCAATTGCTGCAATTCCCTGTATTGTTCTTCTGTCAGGATCTCGATACCCATCTCAGCTGCCATATCCAGTGCGCTGTTTTTTGGTTTATGTTCTTTTCTTGACTCGAGTGCTCTACGATCGTAACAAAGACTTCTTCGGTCTTTCGGACTTTCGGCTGAACAATCGAAAAAAATGAATTCACCAGTTTTTTTATCATAACCCACAACATCAGGTTCACCACCTGTGGCTTCCATGTCATCAAGTGACCATAGTTTCTCAGGATTCGTCTGAAGCTTCGCCTCCACCTTAGCCCATTCAAGCCCTTTATGGCGATTCATGTTTTTCTCAAAACGGGATCGTAAAATACCAAGTAGTTCTTTAGTTTGCTCTGTTGACAATTTCTTCTTATTGGTTTTAATATTGGTCATTTTTTTATATTGTCATTGTTAAAATTAGTTTCAAACGTCATTTAGCCCTTTTCCTGCAAGAATTTGTTTTGTGTATTTTCCAACTCTTGCCTCACGGGTTTTAGAAAGTTTGGGTTGTGAAAAATAAAAAATATATGCTCTTTGCCGCCCCGGAGTTAATTTATAAAAAGCTTTTTTTAACGCGGGTTTTCTCTCTAACTGCTTTTGAAACTCCCCGGGAATTTTGAAATCAGCGGTCTTTTTCAATTTTACTTTCAAGCCGGCTCTTTCCACCTCTATTGCTTCATATACATAAGCTTTCAACACTTTTTCCAACTTCACTATTTCCTTAACATTCGTAAATCGTATTTGCCGCGCGGACTGTACATTCTGCGTTTGCCGGATCAAAATACCCTTGGGATCATTTAACAAGGCACCTTTGAAAAACAGCAGCGCACAATATTCTTTAAATCCATGCATCAATACAATGTTTCTGTTCTGATGCATGTAACAAGGGCAACCCCATTTTAATTCTTCGATCAATCCACAATCAAGAATGACCGTTCTCAATTTTTGAAATTCCTTCTGCCATTTTGTGTCTTTCGCAAAAAACCAATCAACTTTAAGGTTCATGCTAATGAATTATTTAATTGATTCACTGAAATGAAGTAATTATTTGATACGGTTGCTTCCTGGCTGCCGGAAGACGGTTTGCGTGTACCACAAATATGCCTGCGAGGTGTGACACTTATTTCTCTTTTGGAATAACGCCGGTTTTCTTCTTAAAGACCTCCCACTCCTTCATCATCTCGCTAAATTTTTCCGGGTTTGATTTTGAAAGATCGTTTGATTCACCGATGTCTTCCGTAAGGTTATACAATGCAAAGGCAGATTCATCAAAAGGCTGACTGATATTTGTGATCTTCCAGTTTCCTTTTATGAGCATGCATTGTCCATCATGTTCCAGCCCAAAAACATAATTGCTACCATGAACAGTGTTGGTTTTCCCGCTGATAAACGGGAGAAAGGATTCACCCAACATCGGCGTCATCTTTTTATTATTATGGTATTCTGGATATTTTATACCGGCTATCTCAAGAAATGTCGGCGCCAGATCCAAAACTGTAATGAATGTATTTTGAAGACCCGGTTTTCGTGCTACATGCTTGCCAGTAATGATCAATGGCGTTACAATACCTCCTTCAGTAGAATAATATTTAAATAATTTAAATGGTGCAGCTCCTGCCTGTGCCCATTGCGGTCCATAGGAAACAAACGAGGAAGCCTTACCCATGTTTTCATAATCATTGTTATAATGCTTCTGTAGAAAAGGACCAAAGCCGGCAGGGCGATTATAGAAATCTTCGGCTGCCGCCCCGTTGTCAGACATAAACACGATAATGGTATTATCGAGCTGTCCGGACTGCACCAGGTATTGTATCACGTCACCAATGCGTTCATCAAGGTGTTCCACCATGGCGGCATACAATTCCATTTTTCTTGATTCGATCTTTTTTTCTTCCGGCGACAAGGCTGTCCACAGTTTGATCTGTGGGGCCCGCGACGGCAATGTTGCATTTGAAGGAATGATCCCCATTGCTTTTTGCTGGTTAAAACGGAGCACACGGAGTGAATCATAACCCATATCGTACCTCCCTTTGTATTTATCCATATATTCCGCAGGAACCTGGAGAGGCCAGTGCGGTGACGTATAGGTGAGCAAGGCAAAAAAAGGTCTACCTGCCTGCCTGTCTTTTATGAACCCAATCATCTTTTCAGTATAGACATCGGTTGAGTATTTCCCTTCCGGAAAAAGAACTGTCTCGTTATCCTGCCGGTATTGCGGAGGTTCATTTTCAAATATCGGGTTGTTATTAAAATGAGTCGCTCCCCCATTCAGTAAAACAAAACTCTTTCCAAATCCTTTTGCATAGGGAATATAGGGATCATCAAACCCCACGTGCCATTTTCCAGCCATGAATGTTTGATACCCGCCATCTTTTAATAGCTGGGCAACCGTCACAATTCTGTCGCTAAGATGGCCCTCATAACCGGGCTTCCCTTCTCTTGGAGTGCCCCTGACGGGAAACATAGAGCCAATACCCGCCACATGGTTATCGTTACCTGATAGCAACATAGCCCGGGTGGGTGCACAGAGCGGCGATGTATGGAAATTGGTAAACTGAAGACCTTGTTTTGCGAGCCGATCGATATTAGGTGTTTTTATATCGCCACCGTAACAGCCCGGATCGGTATATCCAAGATCATCGGCAACGATCAGTAAGATATTCGGCTTATTATTTTGTTTTGACTGTGGATGTACAGAATTACTGATAATTAAGAGCAACAATATTAACAGGACCGGGTTTATTTTACTTGGCATGTTTAGTGGTGTTTATTTGCACATATCGTTGGTTCCTCAATTTGTCAAGTTACGATTTTTAAATATTGGTGCGAGCAATTATGAAAGGTGTCGAGACGCCGGGTATGCCCTCTACCGGTTTTGTGATCCGATATTTTTTCTTCTCAGCTCAAACAATTTTTTCAATTCGGGTTTGTCAAAAGCCTTTTTCAGTGCAGGATGGTCTGCATAATCTTCGGGCAGGGTGATCCTTGTATAGTATACCAGCCGCACTTCTCGCGCAGCGTATGCCTTTTCAATTTCCTGTGCGGCTTTATCCCACATCTGTAAAAGCAAATAATACTCCGCTAACCTGGAATGATCACGATCCTTCATCTTCTCCAGGTTTGCCAATGCAAGAGCGTTTTGTTCTTTTGCAATTGCGATGTCCGTTTTGAGTTCCATATGTAATGGATCAGTCAGCGGAATTTTTTTCACTATTTCCCCGGCCCTATCAAATTGTTTTGTTGCCAGGTAAGCCCAAACCAAAGGCGGCCAATTTGCCGCGGCATTAAAGCTTTGAAGATCCATTGACAAACCAGTATTCGATATGTTGATTGCATTATCATAATCTTTGGCTCCAAAATAAGCCATAGCGAGGTTAGCATAATTTACCGCCAGCAATGGATCCAGTTCTACCGCTTTCGATTCCATATCGATCGCCAGTTTGTTATTGATCATGATGCAGTAATAGTCTCCGAAGAAGTTATAAATCTCGGCGTCATTTGGACTAATAACCCTTGATCTGTTAAACATTTGCTCTGCAACATCCCAATCCCAATCGTAATAAGCAGCAATTGTTCCCAGAACCGAAAAAGCTTCGGCATTGTTTGCATTCAGAGCAAGTGCTTTATTGGCTTCCTGTTTTGCAGAATCCATCAATGGTTTTACATTTTTGACTCCCAAATAATTTGGAATAATTGACAACGTTCTTGAAAGCCCGGAGTGAGCCGGTGCAAAACCCGGATCGAGCTTTATGGTTTCTTCAAATAATCGTTTTGCTTCCAGTAAATGTTGTCCGCGGAATGATAGTTG
>DASTIZ010000281.1:0-18799 GCA_035717045.1 Chitinophagaceae bacterium | reverse complement strand
CCTTTAACTTCTGTTGTTCTTCCTGTACCCTCCTGCGTTGTGCTTCAAGACTGTCTTTGGTTACAGGTTCCGTTGTTCTATACCTGTAATCACCATCAGAAGGAGCAACCGGAGGTTCATCTGCTGGTTTGTTCGGATCGACCAGAGTCCCCTTTTCTCCTTTATCAGTCATTACATAATCAACATTTGTCCTGAAACCAAACCAATCATTAAAATCAATCCGTCCTCTTCTTCTTCCATCATAGGTCCTTACCTCGACATGCTTTAATTTTCTTGCAATCGATTCATCAAACCTTAGCTTCTTGCCCACCGGCACCTGTATTATTAACTCAACGTTTTGCCCACGGAATTTGCTGTTCTTGCTGATCGCAAAACCATTCCCGATATCAACAATTGAATCCCTGCTGGTAACCTTATATTCAATTTCCTGCGCCCTGGTGAGTGCGTCATTGGCAGATCGCCCCCAACTTTGCTTAACTAACAAAATGTGATAGTTCGAATCGGGACTTTTTTCCGGCGTGAAATCAATCCATGAAAGTCTCAGAGAATCGTTACCGATATTCCAGCCTTGTGCTTCATCATCTGCCCACCAGAACCTGTCCGTATACTGAAGTACAGGTTGCGAAACCATTAGTGTCATTTTGTTGCCTGGTTGAGTTATTGGAATTTCAATCGCCTCTGTTTTTTGAAAAGAGCTGGTTTCCCTGACAATACTTGTTATAAGCATGATAAGTGCTACCCAGCCTAAGGCCCAAAGGCCACCAAATACCCAACCCAGGTAGCTACCCCCTGATCTGGCGCCAATAATTCTTCTTATGACCCAAACAAGAAAACCGATCAGTGGCACGCCCATGAAGAGGATCAAAGTTCCCCAGGCATAAACAGGCTGTAATCTATCTGTCCAGATATAGTCATTGAATGGCCACCAGGCTACTCCACCAAAAATGATGGCGATGATCGCTATGAATAAGCCGAACGCAATAGAACCGGCTATGAATAGAAAGAAAACTTTAAATAATACCCCGATAGCATGACCAATGCCACTGCCCACCGGTCTGGCGGCCTGTCTTACCTCGGTAGCGAATGCCTTGCCTCTTGTTTGTGAGAACTCTTTTGCCTTAGCAGAAATATTTTGCGCAGCTGACCTGATATCCTCGCCCATTTCCCTTGCCCTGTCTTGTACATTTTGCTTTATCGTATTGACATCTACCTTCTCGCCACGCATTTCCATTTTTTCATAAGCACTTCTTGCTTCAGGCAACACTATCCACAAGATAATATAGGCGATCACGAATGTGCTGGTCAGAGAACCAAATAAAATATTAGGAATAAAAATAAAATTGCCTCTTGATCCGAAACCGTCCAACGCATTCACCAGGAGATTTAATAATATCGGCGCAAGAAATATCAACCGGATACCAACTACATTCTTGTTGAAATATGCCGCCAGGCCGCTGCACACTCCTCCAATGATCCGGCCTTCCGGGTTGCGGAATAATCTTTTACCTGCATACCCTTCCACATCTTTAGCGGGCAACACGATCCAAAGAATTATGTATGCCATAAACCCTAATCCAAATCCACCAAATGTGATGATGGCAAATAATATTCTAACAATAGCCGGATCTACATTTAAATAAGCTGCGATACCACTACATACACCGCCAATGAACTTATCACTCGTATCACGATACAATCTGCGCCTTGCCTTCGGGGCAGGTTCCGCTTGCGCGAATTGCTGACTTGTAGTTGTTGATGACGTATAAGATTGTTCTTTCACATCTTCGCCTTCAAAATCTTCGGGACGACCCATTGAATTGGCGATCTCGTTCACGTCAGCATCAGTAATGCTGTCTGCGCCCTTCCGAACCTTTTCATTCATCAATTCAGCTATGCGACCTTCAATATCGTTGATGATCTCATCACGACCTTCTTCGTTTACAAAATAGCGGCGAAGACTTTCAATGTACTCTTGCAATTTTTCGTAGGCAGAATCTTCTATCGGTATTACTCTGCCGCTCAGGTTTATGTTTATGATCTTTTTCATTGCAAAAAATTTGTGGTTGAAGTTATAAGTTGGTTGGTTGGTGATTAGTTGACTGGGTCAAGGCATTCACGCCATTCGCAAGCTCCTGCCAGGTTTGCTGCAGCTCCTTATAAAATGCTTCACCTTTTTCAGTCAGAGAAAAATATTTACGGGGAGGCCCGGAATTACTTTCGACCCAGCGGTAAGTAAGCATTTCTGCATTTTTCAACCGGGTAAGGAGTGGGTACAACGTGCCTTCCAGAATATGAAGATTCGCTGCTCTCATTTCTTCCACGATATCACTTGGATACGCTTCGCCTCTTCTTATGATGGAAAGAATACAGAATTCCAAAATCCCTTTCCGCATCTGGCTCTGTGTGTTCTCAATATTCATAAATCACTTTTTTGGTTCGCTTCGCCCGCAATGACGAAACTTTACTTTTGAATTGATAGAATTAATGACCATAACTCACCACTCTTGAAATTTTCCATGCCCCATCTTTATGTTGCCAAACATGAACGAACTTAAAAGTTCCGCAATCCTGTTTTCCATTTTCCAGGTGACAAAAGGTATGAGCGCCGGTCTCAATCGCACCGTACCCGGGTATCGGGTAAACTTCAAGACTTCCTTTCACCAGTTCTCTTCTTAATCCATTATTGCTTTTAGCAACGTCCTTCATAAAGTTCATCGTGTACTCATAACCGGTAAGGCCGCCTTTATCGTGAAAAAACTCAAGGTCTTTCGTAAAAAAAGAGCCAAACTTCACAATGTCTCTCGAATTAAAAGCACTAAAGAGAATGCTGTCCATTCGGGCAATCGTTTTAGATAACTCAGAATCCTTTAATGAATCATTTCCATTCTGGCCATTTGTAAGGCTAGCTATCAGGACCAGCACAGAAGTGAAAAGGACTTGTTTTGATATGGTGAACTTTAATGTCATCTTTGGTATTAATAAGCCAAAGATAGGGCGATGTTTGGTACTATACAAAACATAGTACCAGTTTTTTAAAGGTTGCGTGAAATAATGTGGCTTAGGTTCAAGCTTAATGCGCTTAATTTCATAGCTTTATCAACTCACATCGCCTCATTAAAAATAATTTGTCAATTTGATAACCGGATTTTAAAGATGATGAAAGACCAAATAATGAAGGAATTTGATATTATATGGCTCCCCCTATTGTTCATGGTATTTTGCTTTTTTTCATCATGTTCTGATAAATACCGTCCTTTTGTGAGCCACTACCAGTTCAAAAGCAGAGATAATAAACCCGACTATGCTAGGTTGGATTATTGGGCGGCTCATCCATTAAAATGGGATCCATCCGATAGTATACCTAAACCCTTTCGAAAAGAAAAGAGGGACTCCCTGGTTGATGTTTTCTTTCTGCATCCCACGATGTATACTGGTAAGTTAATAGACAATAGTCTGAATGCGAACGTTGATGATCCCTACCTGAATGCAAAAACGGACTACTCAAGTATCTTGTACCAGGCCAGTGTATTTAATCAGCATGCCAGGATTTATGCACCTCGTTTTCGCGAAGCAAATTATAGCGCTTATTTCTTTAAGGATAGTTTGGCTGCTGTCGCGGCTTTTGATCTTGCCTATCAGGATGTAAGGACAGCCTTTGAATATTACCTGGGCAATTTCAATAATGGCCGCCCAATCATAATTGCTTCGCATAGCCAGGGAACCACCCATGCCTTGCGCTTATTAAAAGAATTTTTTGAAGGGAAACCATTACAAAATCAGTTAGTAGCAGCCTATGTTGTTGGCATGATGATCCCTCCGGATTATTTTTCATCGTTGAAGATGTGTGAAGATCCTTACGAAACCGGTTGTTTCTGTGGCTGGCGAACTTTCAGGAAAGGATATAAAGCCCCTTACGTAGAGACCGAGAATGAATTCTCCCTTGTTACAAATCCTCTCACCTGGAAAACAAATAATGAATATGCTCCGAAAAAAATGAACAAGGGAAGCATACTTTATAAATTCAATAAAGCTTATAAACAAACAACAGATGCACAAATACATGAAGGTGTTATATGGGTAAAGCGTCCAAGATTTCCATGGAGTTTTTTATACTCAACCAAAAATTATCATGTCGGTGATATTAATTTGTACTATTTGAGCATCAGGGAAAACGCACACCTGCGGATCGATAACTATTTTCGCCAACGGAATTCCAAATGAAAAAGGTTCTCCAACTGCTTGAAACGAGGCCGGCATCAGTAGGTTGCCTGCTGTTCGCGATCGCAAACAGAATTGTTTTTACAACGCTTTACTCGCAAATCGGCACTGATACTAAGATACAGCTGACCTATACTCAGAATTTATTAGCCGACAAAGGAATGGGAGTGACAAAATATTTTACGCATCATTTAGACAACGGCATATTTGACACGCAACAAATGTTTCCCCCGGGTTTGTCGCTTGCTATCATTCCTTTTTTGAAGTTAGCAGGCAATAATGAGTCTAAAGCGGTCCTCGCATTTGATATAGTTGCTGCTGTGCTCTTTGTTGTGTCGGTAAGGTTATTGGGAAAAAAATCAGGTTTGTCTCCCGCACTGAATAATATCCTTATACTAATTGCAGGGTGCACACAATTTCTTTTTTTTATGTCCTGGTCATCAACCGATGCCATCAGCTTATGTTTTATCCTTTTGGGATTAACGGTGACAATTGACATTATCGATCGGAAAGACAATATAAGTTTTTTACAAGCCGCGGGCATTGGTATACTGTTTTGTCTTCCATTTTTTTTCCGCTATATGTATTTACCAATTGCAATGTTTTTGCCTTTTTCTGTACTTGCATCCGGTGTTGTGTTAAGGAACAAACAACTGAAAATAGCAGGAGCAAAACTATTATTGGTTTCCCTGGTATCCCTGGTCCTTTTGTTGGCTTTCAATTTGTATACTTCCGGTAATGCTTTATTTGTGCACGATTTTGGCCGCGGCATTTTTCCTGGCCAGCTTGCAAGATGGTATCCATTTTTGCCGGCCTCATTTATTAATCTTGATTTTGCTGCACAACTTACCGAAAGAATTTCCGGGCTGCCGTATAGCCGGTTTATGTTTTATATGGAAATTCTTAACCCTGTTCTTTTTGTGCTCCTGATCATTCTGCTTGGCCGGTACATTGCTGTGCATAAATTCAATATTGCTTTTTCCCGGCATTCACTCTTTATTGTTCTCGGGGCGGCTATTTCTATTTGTATCTTATTGTTGCTTGCGTATCTCACCCTCACTTATAAAGCAATTCCGTGGGGTCTTATCAGGTGGACCCATTCCCAGCATGCCCGCTATTTTGCGTTTATATACATTTTCATACCGATGTTAGTGTTTGTTTGGTTGCAATACTACGGATCGTTCGTCAAGAAAATTGTTCCGCGGATCGTCGTTTTTATAGCATTATGTTGCATGATCACTGAGACACTGCATGGAGTTTATTATAATATTAAGATCATTGGGTCGCACAAAGATCTGCGTACCATAAAAGATGCCGATCAGGGATACAAAAAATTTTCTTCCGTAATCGCAGAGATAAAACAGAAATATCCTGGTAGCGAACTTCTTATCAGCTCCCCTGACCAGTATTATCTACATGCAGCTTCTCAAATGGGATACAAGGCCATCTTTGACTACGAAAATATATCACAGGCTGGTCTGAAACCCTCTTCAAAAAGCATATTACTGGTGGCGGTTCATCAGCAGGAAGCCATCATAATGAAAGATTATATTGAAAAGAAAAAACCGAAATTGTTTGCAGAAATTGCCGGCACTTATTTTTATACTGAAGAAATCAATCCCTGATGAGCCGAATAAGAGAAATAATCGGAAGCCGGTTTGCAGGAATTTTTTGTTTTTTATTTGCGATCGCTAACAGGATAGTCTTTGCCAGCCTGTATTCCCTCATAGGTGTTGATACAAAACTACAGTTAGTATATGCTGAAAACCTGCTCGCGGGCCGGGGAATGGGAGTAACTAAATACTTCACTGCCGACCTCAACACGCCGGTTTTTGATACCCAGCAAATTTTTCCACCCGGTTTTTCATTGACGATTATTCCCTTTCTTGCCTTATTTGGAGGTGATGACTATACGGCGGTACTTGCATACGATATAGTAGTGGCAATTCTTTTTATCGTTGCTGTAAGGATACTAGGGAGAAAGGCTGGCTTGGCTCCCGAGTTAAATAATATTATCACGCTGATCGCCGGTTGCTCTCAATACTTTTTTTTCATGTCGTGGTCGTCAACAGATGCTATTGGTGTTTGCCTGCTGCTTTTTTCCCTGGTGGCGGTTATTGATATCATAAACAAAAAAGAACATCTTGGTTGGGTGAAAGTGGCCGGCGCCGCAATTTTATTTTGCCTGCCTTTCTTTTTTCGCTTTATGTATCTACCGGTAGCATTCCTGCTGCCCCTCTATACATTGGCCTCGGGTATTATTTTGAAAAATAAAAAACTAAAAAGTGATGGCTTCAGAATCTTATTCGCCTGTACTCTGTTCCTAACCCTCTATTTTAGCATTAGCTCACTCACGTCCGGCAATGCATTGTATATAACCGATGTTGGCAGGGGGTTTTTTATTGATCAGTTTACGGAATGGTACCCGTTTTTACCGGCCTCCTTTATCAATATCGATTTCGGAGCACAGTTAATAGAATCCATTTCAGGGCTGGGTTATAGTGATACTATGTTCATACTTGAAATCAGTAACGCTTTAATTTTTGCAGTGCTCATTTTCCTGTTGGGCCGGTACTTTTATAAAGAAAGAAGGGCTACACAGTTTTCCAACCATTCCCATTTTATTGCAGCTGGTTCTTCGTTGGCACTTGTGATCCTTTTGCTACTCGCGTGGCTTACCCTAACATATAAAGAGCAATCATGGGGATATTATAAATGGACACATGTTCAGGATCCCCGGTATTTTGCTTTTATCTATGTATTTGTGCCTTTGGTGCTATTTGTTTGTCTGCAACATTATCGTCATTCTCTTAAGAAACCCATGGTGCGTTTCTTTGTGTTTATTGCATTTTGTTGTTTGACAATAGAGGTACTCCATGGCATTTATTATAACGGAAAGATACTTCTTTCACACAAGGACCTCGATTACATCCGCGACGCCGACAAAGGTTTCAGAAGCTTTCCAAAACTTATTGCAGCATTAAAAAATGAGCACCCGGACAAAGAATTAATTGTTAGCTCTCCCGACAGGTTTTATCTCCTTACGGCCTCACAAATGGGTTACAAAGCAATCTTTGATTACACAAATTTTCTCGACTCTGATTTGAGAGTATCAGCAAAGACCATTTTGATCATGCCGATCCAGACCAGGGATATCGTAATTATAAGTGATTATATTGAAAAAAGGAAGCCAGCCCTGTTTGCGACCATTGGTGCTACAAGCTTTTATGTTCAGGAAATAACTCCCCAGGTTAAATGATACTATTTTTGAACCAATGAGGCTCTTCAATAAATTTTTATCGGCCCCGGTCACGTCGTGGCTTGTTGGCATTATTGCTATTCTCTGTCGTGTGATCAATGTTCTTTTTGTATCGGAACTGGGAAGAGATAAAGTGTACCTGGCGCTTCAAAGCAAAAACCTGTTGGCCGGGAATGGTTTGAGTGTTACAAAATATTTTGGGGATGCCCCCGGGGTACCTGTTTATGATTTTACCCCGATGTGGCCCCCGGGTTATCCTGTCTTATTGGCGCCATTCTTAAAAGCTTTTGACTATGATGTTTATTGGGCCACCACGGCCCTTGATCTTATCTCCTGTATTGCCATCATTTTCCTGGTAAGAAAAATTGCATTGGCGCTTCAGTTCCCGCCTGCCGGAGTTGCTATAGCCACGCTTGTGGCGGGTTGTTTTGACTATGCATTTATTTACCAATCTCTGCCAACCGATGCTTCTTCTTTTTCACTTTTTCTCCTTGGATTATTTGTGCTTCTTAAAGAGGTGAAAAAAGAAAAGATCGATCATAAAAGTTTGATTATGGCTTCCATGCTCTTATTTCTTCCCTGTACAATTCGTTATTCATATCCTCCGCTTAGTATTGCGGCTTTTGTCGCCGTTGCTTTTGCCGGATGGTATCTGAAAAACGGGATATTGTTACGGAAAGGAATTTTGGGGCTCAGTTACCTGTTATTGCTGGTTTTTGCTTTTTTTATTATGCTAAAATTATCAACAGGTGACGCGTCCTATATAGTGGAAACCGGCCGGGGTTTTTTTCCGGGGCATTTTTTTGATTGGGCACCCATTGGAACGGGAGCCTTTATCAGTACTTTTTTTGCGACAAGTCAACTGATACGTTTTACGGGGATCTCTGTAGACCAGGCCATGAACTTTCTTGAGTTCATAAGTGCAATTATGATCGCCGGTTTTGCAGCACTCTTTTTTTATTTGTTCTTCACAAGGAAGTTCTTCAAAACTCTGGATCCTTTTACCTGGTTCCTGCTAATCGGATTTTTTATATCCGCGGCCACCTGCATATCTCTCGGTTATCTTTCCATTACCTATAAACCACAAACGGGTTGGGGGAATTATCTTGGGGAACCACGATATTTTATGTTCGTTACCCTTTATCTTCAATTGAGTTTTATCGGTTGGATATTTATTTACGGGGATTGGAAAAGAAATAGAGTTCAAAAGCTGACTGTCTATATACTTTCCTTGCTCTTGCTGATTGAGGTATCACATAATATCTATTTCAATACCAAAGTTGTTTTTGCCTTTGACAAATACAGAAACGCAACCTATAAAGAACCGGATTACGTTTATTTTTCTGAAATGATACAACCTCTCATTATGCAAAATCCCAATTCAGATATTTTCATTCTTTCACATAGCGACGAGTTCTACCCATTGATGGGGTCCTACCTGGGATTAAAAGGTGCTTATGATGGTGAAAATTTTATCCGGAGACTGTCATCGTTGGAAAAGAGAAGCATAATGATCTTTGCCTTATACGATCCTGAGTTGGCGATTTATCAATCTTTTCTCGATTCTCAAAATACAAAGTTTATCAATCGTGTAAACGGTGTTAATTTTTATAGAGTCGATATGGTGCAATAGAATAAAAAATGGTTAATGTATTTTACTTTTGAGCTTCCATGACTAAGATCAAAGCTTTCCTTTCTTCACGATCCGCATCACTTGCATTTCTAACCATAGCGATCATTTCAAGAGTCATCAACATCTTCTACGTTTCTTATGCAGGCAGGGACAAAATGTTCATGGTACTACAAAGCAAGAGCCTGCTGCAAGGAAAGGGATTGGGAGTTCCGGGCTATTACACGTCAAACCCGGAATTGGTCACTTACGATTATACTCCGATGTGGCCCCACGGCTATCCCATTGTGCTTGCTCCCTTCCTGCAACTCTTTAATTATGACATTTATTGGGCCACCACCACTCTTGATATCGTCGCATGTATTGCGTTGATCTTTGTTGTAAGAAAGTTATGCAAACAAATAGGATTCCCGCCGATTGCAGTAAACCTGATGACGCTGGTGGCCGGTTGTTTCGAATACCCTTTTATCAATGATTCCAAACCTACCGATAATGTGCCGATCGTGATCTTTCTTTTTGGCATCAGCCTGGTGATCAAATTAGCATCTTCAAAACGGTTTTCTTGGTCCCCGATCATTCTCGCTTCATTTGCTTTGTTTCTTCCCAGTGTTTTTCGCTACAGCTATCCGCCTCTTTCGATCGCTGTGGCGTTTTCTGTGCTTTTTATCGGCTTTATCAAAAAAGACAAACTGGTAAAAAAACAAGGAGCATGGTTATTTGGGCTTGTTCTTTTGATGAACAGTTGCTTTTCATTTGCCATGAAACTAATAACAGGTTATGCGGGTTACGCCGTGCCGACCGCAAGGGGTTTCTTTCCGGAGTATCTGATCCATTGGTATCCAATTGTGCCCGGTTCTTTTGTCAATATTCCTTTTTTGACAAGTCAGGCCATCAGGATCACAGGGCTTTCCCTGGAAGCAATCATGCAATGCCTGGAAGTGATCAACATAATAACAATCCTGGTTCTTGTCATCGTATTCCTTTACTTATTTTTTAATAAGAAATTTCTGGCCACAACAACCCCTTTCAAATGGTTCCTCGTAACGGGGTTTTTTGCGTCCGCCGCTACTTTTGTTTCGTTAGGGTATCTTTCGCTTACGTATGATCTGCAACGATCACTCACGCATGTATGGACCTATGTATACGATCACCGTTACTATGTCCATACCGTTTTATTTATTCAAATGTTATTTCTGGGCTGGATCTTTCTATACGGCACCACGATAAAAAGCTGGCTGATGAAATTTTTTGTTGCCATTCTTTCAATGGGGCTGTTCGTTGAAATAACACATAATATTTATTTCCATACGAAAGTGGCATTGAATTTCAAAGAGTATAAATCAGAGGTATATCGCGAACAGGACTATGTCTATTTTTTCAAATTAATAGATGACCTGGAAAAAAAATATCCGGAGCATCAAATTTGGGCGGCCGCACCAGGCGACGATTATTATCCTTATGTGGCAACCTTTAAAGGACACATCGGCATAATGGACCCGGCAGCATTAAAAACAAATAGGCCGGTGTTAAGAAAGAAGACGATACTTGCCATGATGTTGTATGACCATGAAATACCGGCATACAACGACTTTTTATCCCGATCAAACGTTTTGTTTACACACAAAATAGCTTATTCGAACTATTTTATTATTGAATTATTGCCATGATCCTGATTTCAGGAACTTCATTTCTGCATCACCCGGCTCCACTATTGCGTATTTTTTTACGTCATTTATCATTACCTCATCCAAAGCGTCGACAACATTCTTATAAACAGAACCAGAACCTGGTTTAATTACTATCATCATACCCCTGCGTCCATCTTTGAACTTTCCGCTTGCATCAATGTCTTTTTGCTTTTTCCTTATCACCTTTCCAATTCCGTCAAATGTGGAATAACTGGTTTCAAAAATTTCATTTGTTTTTATTGCCTCGCCGATATCACCATGATAATAGCATATTTTGTCTCTATCGTTAAGAAGTAAGGTGAGTGCAAGGCTCTTCGGCAATTTCTGGGGATCAATAATTGATTCGTCCCGCGGCATAAACAGATCTGTCACCGTGGGAGTTGATATCGTGGTGGTGAATACAAAAAATGTAATAAGCAGAAAGCCGAGATCGACCATTGGGGTCATATCGATCCTGAGCAGCTGTTTTTTATTGTGTACGAAGGTTTTCCCCCTCCTTTCTCGTGCGTTAGTTTCTATTAGAGCCATATAATGAGGTTTCATTTTAGATGCTGTGTATCAATATTTCCATAACAATCATAATTGATAATGAGAAAGATCATTGCAATGGCGTGGTTATTGTTCTACATTTATTTCACTAATTATCTTCATCATGAAAACGATAATTGTCCCCACCGATTTTTCGCCTGTAGCTACAAATGCAATGAATTTTGCAGCCGATATGGCGGTTAATATTAAGGCAAGTCTCATGCTGTTGCATGTTTACCAGGTACCTGTTTCCATGACTGATGTACCAGTGGTACTGGTGTCGGCCGACGAATTAAGAAAAGACAGTGAATTAAAATTAAATGAACTGAAAGAATCGTTGGCGCATATTACTTCGGGTAAAATCAAAATCTACACAGAGGCAAGACTGGGAGATATAGTAGATGAGCTGGAAGACCTTTCAAAACACATCGAGCCGTTTGCCGTGATCATGGGAACAAAAGGTACAAGTGGTGTTGAACGAATGCTGTTTGGGAGTACTACACTTGCAGCGATACGTCACCTGAAGTGGCCTGTGATCGTGGTACCACCGGGTAAAGAATATGGAACAGGAATCAAGAAAATCGGGTTTGCATGTGATTTTAATAAGGTAATTGAAAACACACCGGTCCAATTCATAAGAAATATGGTGAAAGAATTTGGCGCTGAACTCCATGTATTGAACGTGGATTACGAGCAACGGCATTTTAAACCTGAGACTCCGGAAGAATCATTAATGCTGCACACGTTGCTTGAAGACATGGATCCAAAGTATCATTTCATTAATCATAAAGATGTTGAAGATGGCATAAATGAGTTTGCAGAAACCAATAACATCGATCTGTTGATCACCATACCTAAAAAGCACGGTTTGCTGGACAACCTGTTTAAGCACAGCAGCACAAAAGAACTCGTCACTCAATCTCATGTGCCGGTAATGTGTGTGCATGAGTGAAGCTAAGCGACCAAAAGAGAAAAGGAGATAAAAAGAATGGCTTTCTTTATCTCCTTTTTAATTTGTAACAGATATTTTCTAACTCTTTTCCCTCTTTTATTCTCTTAGCTTACTCTCGTCGATAATTTTAATCAAAACTCTGCATTACCCGGTGTTCTTGGAAATGCGATCACATCACGGATGTTGCTCATGCCTGTCACAAACTGGACCATTCTTTCAAAACCTAAACCGAAACCTGCATGAGGTACTGTGCCGTATCGCCTGGTATCCAGGTACCACCACATTTCCTGAATCGGAATATGCATTTCCTTCATTCTTTGTTCCAGCTTATCCAGTCTTTCTTCTCTTTGTGAACCTCCAACAATTTCTCCAATGCCGGGCGCCAGGATATCCATAGCAGCGACAGTTTTTCCGTCCTCATTCTGTCGCATGTAAAATGCTTTGATCTCTTTGGGATAATTGGAAAGAATAACCGGCCTCCGGAAGTGTTTTTCCACCAGGTATCTTTCATGTTCACTTTGAAGATCCATTCCCCAGCCAGTGATCGGAAACTGGAATTTCTTTTTCTTGTTGTGATTGCTTTCTCTCAGGATCTCTATTGCTTCGGTATACGTGATCCTTTCAAAATTGTGGTTCAGAACGAACTCGAGTTTTTCGATCAACCCCATTTCGCTTCGTTTGTCTTGTGGCAATTGTCCTTCTTCCCCAGCCAGGCGTTGAGCAAGAAATTCAAGATCTTCCCTGTTGTTATCCATCACATACCTGATAATGTATTTGATAAATTCCTCCGCAAGATTCATGTTGTCTTCAAGATCATAAAAAGCCATTTCCGGCTCTATCATCCAGAATTCTGCAAGGTGCCTGGGAGTATTGCTATTCTCTGCACGGAATGTTGGCCCAAATGTATAGATCTCGCCGAATGCTGTTGCTGCTAATTCGCCTTCCAATTGACCGCTTACGGTAAGGTTCGTGGGTCTTCCAAAAAAATCCTCTTTGAAATTGATCGTCCCGTCTTCATTCCTCGGGGGATTATCGAATGGCAAAGTACTGACACGAAACATTTCACCGGCGCCTTCTGCATCGCTGCCGGTAACGATCGGCGTATGTATGTACACAAATCCTTTATCATTAAAAAATTTATGAATGGCAAATGCCAACGAATGACGAATGCGAAATACTGAACCAAATGTTCCGGTACGGAAACGCAAATGAGCGATCTCCCTTAAAAATTCCAATGAGTGTCTTTTCGGCTGCAGGGGGTATTTTTCAGCGTCGCTATCACCGAGGATTTCAATAGCCGTAGCATTCAGATCCATTTTTTGTCCTTTGCCCAAAGAGGCAACCAGATTGCCTGTCACTTTTAAAGACGCCGAAGTGGTGATCCTTTTCAAAAGCTCGTCCTCAAATTTTCCCAATGGAACAACTACCTGCAAATTGTTATTTGTGCTGCCGTCATTTAAGGCGATAAATTGATTATTTCTAAATGTTCGAACCCATCCCATCACGATTACTTCCTGGCCGGTCGGCTCCGTACTAAGCAGTTCTTTTATCCTGGTCCTTTTGTTAAACATCGTAATTTTTTAAGAGCCGCAAAGATATGATTCGTCAAGGAACAGGACCTGGAAGAGCTCGCTTCTCCCCGGGCAGGGTACGCGTCGCAATAGTCGCCCAATCAAGGCAATAAAGCCAGATACCTAATCAAAATTTGCATATTTGGGATTTTACAGTAATATTGTAGCGGAAAAACCGTTAGTAAGTAAGTCCTCAAAATCAGTCCATCGTTGCTTCGGTTCCATTCAAAATAAATTTCAAAATCAATAGCTAACCAATTCCCGGATAAGTAGTTCCGGCCAATCAGTCAGAATAAGTGTTCAGGATTATGTGGTAAACCTCAAGCTTTTTGTATGTATGACATTTTACAATTGAACGACATGCTCGTTCCCGAACTGCTGGATATAGCCGAGCAGTTGAAAATACCAAACGCAAAAAAACTCAGTAAACAGGACCTTGTGTATAAGATCCTCGATGGACAAGCAGTAAAAGCCAGCGAAAAGAAAACAGATGGCGAAGACAAACACAAACGTAAACGCATTATTAAAACCTCTACCGGCATCTCAACCGAAGAAGCGATAGTAGCAGAACCCGATAATGATAATTCTATGGCAAAAAGCTCGAAAATTGGGGGTCCTAAGCCCGCGGCAAAAAAAGAAGAAAAACATCCTCCTAAGCGTGGCCGCAAAAAAGAAGAAGTGCCGGTTGATCCAACCCCTGCGGAAATAAGTATGCCCGACGAAGATGAAATCGAGAGTGCTCCCGAAGCTGAAACACCAGCTGTGTCTGAAACAGAACCGGCGACCCAGGAGTCTATTACTCAAAAATTTTATCCGCAGCGTCGCGACCAGGTATTTAATATTGAATTCGACGGAGTGATATTGGCAGAAGGTGTGTTGGAAATGATGCCCGATGGCTACGGTTTCCTTCGCTCTTCAGATTATAACTATTTGTCATCGCCGGATGATGTCTATGTTTCTCCTTCACAAATAAAATTGTTTGGTCTAAAAACTGGTGACACCGTTTATGGTGCGGTACGTCCGCCAAAAGAAGGAGAAAAATATTTTGCTTTATTAAAGGTGGATACGATCAATAATAAAAAACCGGAAGAGGTTCGTGATCGAGTGCCATTTGACTACCTGACCCCGCTTTTCCCTTATGAAAAATTGAATTTATTTGATGCTCCCGATAATTATTCAACCAGGATAATGGATTTGTTTACTCCTATCGGTAAGGGCCAACGGGGATTGATCGTAGCGCAGCCAAAAACAGGTAAGACAATGTTGCTGAAAGCAGTAGCCAATGCGATCGCTAAAAATCATCCGGAGTGTTACCTGATGGTGGTGTTGGTTGACGAAAGACCGGAAGAGGTAACTGATATGGAGCGTAGTGTAAAAGCAGAGGTGATCGCTTCAACATTTGATGAACCTGCCGAAAAACACGTGAAGGTGTCAACTATCGCATTACAAAAAGCAAAACGTTTGGTAGAGTGCGGCCATGACGTTGTAATTCTACTTGATTCAATAACCCGTTTGGCAAGGGCACATAATACGGTAGCTCCTGCATCCGGTAAGGTTTTATCGGGTGGTGTTGAAGCAAATGCAATGCAAAAGCCAAAACAATTTTTTGGTGCCGCAAGAAAAATTGAATTTGGCGGATCCCTAACGATTATCGCCACAGCGCTGGTTGATACAGGTAGTAAAATGGATGAGGTGATCTTTGAAGAATTTAAGGGAACCGGCAATATGGAGTTGCAGCTGGATCGTCGCTTATCAAACAGAAGGGTTTACCCTGCCATTGATCTTACGGCCTCATCTACGCGTCGTGATGACCTCCTGCTCGAAAGGGATGTTCTCCAAAGAATGAATTTGCTTCGTGTCTATCTTACCGACATGAATACTGAGGAAGCGATGAATGAATTGCTGAAAAGAATGAAAGGGACGAAAGATAATTATGAGTTCCTGGCCTCTATGAACGGTTAACCAGGATTTACCGGATTTAACAAGATTATTTGATGTATACAATGGGGTTTACCGACAGGTAAACTCTTTTTTATTTCAGTATTTATTAATTTTCCGTATAAATCATTTCATTTTTTATCCTGGTCTCGATTGGCTATCGAAAAAATAAATATTGAATACTTTCTTGAATTGTCAAAAACCCACCTGGTTATTGATGTCCGGAGCCCGGCGGAATACAATCATGCCCATATTCCCGGCGCCTATAGCATACCCTTGTTTACCGACGAAGAAAGGGCTGTTGTTGGTACCGCCTACAAACAGGTTAGCCGCGAAAAGGCGATCAAACATGGTCTGGATTTTTTTGGACCGAAGATGAAGAAGATGGTTGAAGAAGTAGAGTCAATCATCAGTCGGCAGTCGACCGTCAGCAGTCAGGCAACATCGAAAGTACAGACGGCAAACTGCATACTGGTATACTGCTGGCGTGGCGGTATGCGTAGCGGCGCTGTTGCCTGGTTGCTTGATGTATATGGCTTCAAAGTATTCACGCTCATTGGAGGTTATAAGAAATTCAGGAATTATGTTCTGGACACATTTGAGCTTCCTTTTGAGTTCAAAATTCTTGGTGGATACACCGGTTCAGGTAAGACTGAAACAATAAAGGAATTAGAAAGAAGAGGCGAAACGGTGATCAATCTCGAGGAGATCGCTAAACACAAGGGCTCCGCATTCGGAAACATTGGAATGCCAAAACAACCAACACAGGAAATGTTTGAGAATAATCTTGCCATTGAACTAAGGACCAAACGTTACGAACCAAAAGATCAAACACCGTTTCCACAACTAGTTTTAAACCATTCCCCGATCTGGCTGGAAGATGAATCCCAACGTATCGGGCATGTCAACATCCCAAATGAATTGTGGAATACCATGCGGCAATCACCGATATATTTTATGAACATTCCTTTTAAGGAAAGGCTGGATCACCTCGTGGAAGAGTACGGCGCCCTGGACAAGGAAAAGGTGATCGACGCTATTGTGAGAATCAGGGAAAGGCTGGGCGGCCTGGAGTCAAAACGGGCCATTGAATACCTGAATGAGGATAATACAATAGAAAGTTTCCGCATTTTGCTGAAATATTACGATAAATGGTATACAAAAGGACTGCACAATCGGGAGAACATAAATTCGTTATTACATTTGATAAATTGTGATACTGTATCGATTGAAAACGCAAAAAAACTGGTTCAACAGCCCGTGTGTCATGAAAAGCCTTAAGCCCTTAATCCTCCTTCTTCTTTTTCCCACTTTTGGATTTACACAATCGCTGAATGGTGTTTACACCGGCGTTTTGTCAAACGACAGCACAACGATCCGGAGGGACCAATCTTTTGAAATGGCATTGACAGAATATAACGGAAAAGTCTACGGATACGCTTATTCAACATTCATTGTAAACGACACTCTTTATTATATCGTTAAAAGAGTAAAAGGAAAAGTAGACGGTGATGTCTGCGAGGTAGAAGACGATGACGTGATTTCACATAATTTCCCACAAAAACCGGAGAAAAAAGTTTACGTTACCTATACTCTGCGAAGAAATGAATCAGATAGTATCTGGCGGCTGGATGGCAACTGGAAGACAAATCTTACAAAAAAATATTACGCCATATCCGGGAAAGTAGAAACCAAAGAAGAAAAAGATCTGAGCAAATCAAAACTTTTCGAGCACCTTGGTGATCTTGATCTGCAGAAGACACTTGTACTTACGAAGCCCGGGGAAAAAACTCCTGAGACAAAACCTGTAAAGCCTAAGGTCGATAAAACTGATATTGCTAAAAATACAATTAAGAAAAACGAAGAGAAAAATACTGAGAGCAAACCTGTGGACAAAAGGTCAGATGCGTCTATCACAAAAGCCGATACCAAAATTCCCGATAATAAGCCAGGTTCGGAAACTCCTCAACCAGGACCGACTGAGAAAAAAGATGCTGTTGCTGCAAGCACTCATACCACAACTGATAAAAAATCAGAGCCGGCGATTACAAAAACTGAAACAAAGGTTATTGATAATAAAACAGCCACTGCTTCATCAAAACCTCCTATCCAAAATGAAAAGAAAGATATTACGCCATCGAATCCAAATGCTATTGATAAAAAACCTGAAAACAATATTGCCAAAGCAGATACCAGGCTTCCAGATAACAAAACGCTTCCTGCTACGACAAACAATACGCAGGTTCAAAATGTGACAAACAGGCCATCGAATGATAAAAAGCCAGATGTGGCAAAGACAGAAAATCAGCCACAGAATAATGTTACGAACACAAATCCTGTAACTGCACAACCAACTCAAAATGTAAAGAAAGATCCTGTGGTATCGAACGCGGTTGACAAAACCCAGCCCGCCAATGTGGCTAAAGCAGATTACGGGCCGCAGGCGAATTCAAATAATGTTGCGATAAATAACCAGGTTAAGCAGGAGGAAAAGAAAACCATTGTTCCGCCAAATTCAAATGCAGTTGCTAAAACAAACGCAAAGACCCCTGATAATAAAACGACTAACCCCGGTGATGAGAAAGCAGATCCTGGTTTTGAATTCCAGGAATTGAAAAGAACAAGCAGGACCTTGAAACCGGCCGCACAACTTGTTGACGGAAGAACCACTACCCCGTCGGAAACGATTTTCTTTAGTTCGGATAGCTTATCGATCGCGTTATATGATAATGGTGAAGTTGATGGAGACACCGTAAGTGTTATTATCAATGATGAAATGTTCATAGAAAAACAAGGTCTCAAATCGACTGCTTTTAGAAAAACGTTTTACATCCCCCCGGCTGACAGCGATTCATTGCTTGTAGTTTTATATGCTGAAAACCTGGGTAAATACCCGCCTAATACTGGCTTGTTACAAATAAAGGACGGTGAGGAGATCTTTTATGTTCGATTCAAAGCCGATCTTGATAAAAACGCCGCAATCGTTCTGCGGAGGAAATACAGGTAAGTTTTCCC
>DASTIZ010000280.1:0-7311 GCA_035717045.1 Chitinophagaceae bacterium | reverse complement strand
TCTTTAATCATCAGTCTTAATTTGTTACTTTCTTCCAGATATGATTTCATTTTCATAGGCGCAGGTTGCGCTGGGCTGAGCCTTGTTATGCGAATGATCAGGAGTGGAAGGTTTGCTGATAAAAAAATATTACTGATCGATAAAGAACCTAAAACAAAAAATGATCGGACATGGTGTTTTTGGGAAAAACAGGATGGGTTCTTTGAAAATATTGTTTATAAAAAATGGACCAAGCTCTCTTTTTTAAGCGATGAATTCTCTGACGTAATGGATATTTCGCCTTATCAATATAAAATGATAAGAGGGATTGATTTTTATAGATATTGTTTTGACGAAATAAGCAAGCATCCTAATGTTGACGTGTTATATGCAGACATTAAATCAATCAGTTTTGAAGATAAAACGCTCAGCCTGAGATCAACTGATCGATCCTACGACCTTTATAGTGACGTTGTATTCAATTCGCTTTCTTTTCCCGGTAACAACAAACCGGCAGCTAACATAATTGATCTATTACAGCATTTTAAAGGCTGGATTATTGAAACCCCGACAGCGGTTTTTGATCCTGCCATTGCAACGTTCATGGATTTTAGGGTGCCCCAATCGCGGGGTACGACTTTTGCTTACGTGTTGCCGTTTTCAGAGACAAGAGCAATGGTTGAGTTTACATTGTTTACGAAGCAAGTGTTGACAGACGAAGAATATAATAAGGCGCTGGGAAGCTACCTGGATGAGGTTTTGAAAGTTAAAGAATATAAAGTAATGGAGGAAGAGTTCGGTGTAATTTTAATGACCACCAGAAAATTCGATTTCTGGTCAGGTAATGCATTTAACATCGGGGTCGCGGGAGGACAAACGAAGGCCTCAAGTGGGTATACATTTCAATTTATACAAAAGCAATCTGAAGCGATTACGAAATGTTTAATCGACAACAAAGATCTACATGGAGCAGTGGATTCATCTTCGCGGTTTCGGTTTTATGACCGGGTTTTACTTGATGTTTTAGATAAAAACAGGCTTTCGGGAAAAAAAGTCTTTTCAACACTTTTCAAAGAAAACAAGGCTCAGCAGGTTTTGAAATTTCTTGATAATGAAAGCACATTTGCCGAAGAATTGAAGATCATTTCAACGCTTCCAGCCATACCATTCCTGAAAGCAGCTTTTAATCAATTCTAATTGAACATTGAGAATTGAATATTGAATATTTTGCCGAAAGATCTTACTGGTCCGGGTCCAGCTGCATAAACTCTCTCTTCACGGCTTTTAACATGCTGAATAACTGAGCTACCTGTATCAATAACAGAATTCCCAATGCAAGCAGCACGTACCACGGTAAATCAATTGTTTTTACTCCTTTTACATCCTGGTAATTTTTGATATGAACACCGGTAAGTGCTGAACCAAATGCCATACCGGCAACCAGGAAAGAAAGTAAAGAGAACACGACTTTCAAAAACATGATCCGCATGGTTGAATAACCAACTTTAAAATTTTCGAGAATTGCGGCCGGAATAATGAGCACGAGAGCTATCCAACTCCAGTTCTTATTGAACCAGTCGTCATTCAAGAAAAGGGTTAATCCCAGGACAAGAACGATGGAAAGCAATCCCCAGGGAAATACCAGGAATGTGGATGTTTTTGTTGTTTGCGTCCGCATACAAATTGTGTTTGAATAGAAAGATAAAAATTATTTGGTCATATTGTATACTTTTATTGAATGGTGGTGTTTCCATTTGAAAAGGTCTTATTTTAATATAAACTACTGAGTCACGAAGGCACGGAGTAACACGGAGAAATTACTTTGTGACTCTTTGTGTCTTCGTCTACGTGGTTCAAAAAACCTAAAAAAGAGTCACTACTAATCGAACATACTTACACATGTTATCTGCCAAAACTGGTAAATTGATGCCTGATCTAAATCGAATTAGCTATGAAAGTTGTTATCGGCTCCAAAGAGTTTTTCCGGGGTATTGGTGAAATAAAATATGAGGGTCCGCAATCTGATCATCCGCTTGCCTTTCGGTGGTATGACGAAAACAGAATTGTTGCCGGCAAACCGATGAAGGATTGGCTGAGGTTTGCCTGTGCTTACTGGCATAGCTTCTGCGGCAGTGGCGCCGATCCGTTCGGAGAACCTACTCATTTATTTCCCTGGAATGAAAAATCAGATGCGGTTGAAAGAGCGAAAGACAAAGCAGATGCTGCGTTCGAGTTTATTACCAAGCTTGGATTGCCTTATTATTGTTTCCATGATACAGATGCCGTTGATTATACCAACGATATAAAAGAAAATGAAAGGAGATTAAAAGCTATTACTGGTTACTTAAAGGAAAAGCAATCGGCGAGTGGTGTTAAGCTGCTTTGGGGTACAGCCAATCTTTTTTCCAACAAACGTTATATGAATGGAGCGGCTACGAATCCTGATTTTCATGTATTGGCTCATGCCGCCGCCCAGGTAAAGGCTGCATTGGATGCAACGATTGAACTAGGCGGTGAGAATTACGTTTTTTGGGGCGGGAGGGAAGGCTATATGAGTCTGCTGAACACAAATATGAAACGGGAGAAAGAACATTTTGCGATGTTCCTTCATAAAGCAAAAGACTATGCAAGAAGAAATGGATTTAAAGGAACATTTTTTATAGAACCTAAACCCTGCGAGCCCAGCAAACACCAGTACGATTATGACTGTGAAACGGTGATCGGCTTTTTAAGGCAATATGACCTGCTGGATGATTTTAAATTAAATGTTGAAGTAAATCATGCCACATTAGCCGGTCACACATTTACTCATGAATTGCAGGCGGCCGCCGATGCGGGGTTGTTAGGCAGTATGGATGCGAACCGGGGTGATTATCAGAACGGGTGGGATACCGACCAGTTTCCAAATAACATCAATGAATTAACTGAAGCAATGCTGGTGATATTGGAAGCAGGCGGTTTCCAGGGTGGAGGAATCAATTTCGATGCAAAGATTCGCAGGAACTCTACTGATCCGGAAGATCTTTTTCATGCTCATGTTGGCGGTATGGATGCATTTGCAAGAGCATTGATCATTGCGGATAAAATCTTGCAGAAATCAGAGTATAAGAAATGGCGAAAAGCCCGCTATGCATCTTTTGATAAGTCACAGGGGAAAGAATTTGAAGAAGGAAAATTATCGTTAGAAGATCTGAGAACGTATGCCATTGCAAATGGCGAGCCCATGATGAAAAGCGGGAAGCAGGAGTATTTGGAGAATGTGGTTAATCGATATATATAAGTGGTGAATGGACAATAGGCAATTGGCAATGGGCAATTGGCAATTGACCGTAAATGGGAAATTCTTTATTATTCACCATTCACAACTACAGGTTTAATTTTACCTTCTTTCCGGTTCTCACTGCTTCATAAATAGCATCAATGATCTTAAGATCTTTCAATCCCTCTTCACCATCCACCGGCACAATAGGTCGTTTGTTCTCAAGAATTATTCCGGCCATCTCATCCATCTGAATAGTTTGATGTGTTTTATGTGCCTGAGTAAGCTCACCTTTGTGGGTTTTTCCTTTTATGGGTCCATAACCGGTTGAAGGCTGCAGTTCGCCAAATCCTTTTTCGCCATTTAAGAAAAATCGATCAAGATTGTTCATGGTATAAGTTGACAGGCAAGATGCAACGGCTCCGCCCGGAAATCCCAATTGAAACAGAATTGTTTCATCAACGCCTACTTTGAATTTTTCCTTATTTGTTTTTGTTTCCTGCGCCGTTACCCAAACCGGTTCTTCACCTACCATGTATCTTGCCCCATTGATTGAATAGATGCCAATATCCATCATCGCACCGCCACCCGCTAACTCTTTCTTCAGTCTCCATTGTGTAGGATCACCAATCCGGAACCCTGACAATCCCTGGAAGAATAAGATCTTTCCAAATTCTCCGTCCTTTCTCATTCTTATTATTTCCAGTGTTTTTGGCTCAAAATGCATGCGATAACCGACGAGCAGTTTCACATTTGCTTTCCGGCAGGCGTCCACCATTTCTTTTCCTTCCTTTGCATTTATTGCCATTGGCTTTTCACAAATAACATGCTTGCCTGCCCTGGCCACTCTTACAGCTTCCTCTTTGTGCAAGGCATTTGGTGTGATGATATACACGGCGTCTATATCAGGATTGGTTTTTATATTATCGAAATTTTCATAGTTATAGCAATTCTTTTCCGGAATATTATATTTTGCCTGCCACGCAACAACTTTTGAGGGAGTTCCGCTGATGACGCCAACAAGCTTTGCTTTTGTACAATCTTTCATGGCTTCGGCCACACGGGTGCCATAACTTCCAAGACCCATGATTGCCACACGCAATATAGGTCCGTCATATGGAATTTTATGTGTCTGATTACTGTTTTCAAAGTATTCTTGCCTTGATAGTAATGGTAAAGCAAGGGCTGATGCAGTTATATTTTGTAAAAACTTGCGACGTGAGTTCATGATAAAATATTTTTAGGATAAAAAAGTTTGTTACTGATCATTTCTATACAGGTACAACTGATCTTTCAAGGCAATTCAAAACAATTTGATAAAATTCGGGGTGCGACTGCCATGTTTTTCCCGTCACTATTTTTCCATCCTGCACGGCTTCATCCGGCGTTATGTAAATTCCACCACAGGCTTCTACTTCGGATTTTACATGCTCATAACAGGCAACATGTTTTTTATCCACCAGGCCTGCAGTTACTAAAATCTGTACGCCATGGCAAATAGCGAAGACGTATTTATTTCTTTTGTGAAATTCCTTAACGATCATAATTACTCTTGCGTCATTACGCAGATACTCTGGCGCCCTGCCGCCCGGCATCAGGACCGCTTCATACTCTCCCACGTCCACGTCATCAAACGAAATGTTTGATTCAATGATATAGCCCTTTCTTTCTACGTATGTATCCCAGCCGGGTTCAAAATCATGTATCACAAGGTTCATTCTTTTTACCGACGGGGCGGCGATCACCGGAATGTAGTTCTCTTCTCTCAGTCGGTGCGTGGCGTAAAGAATTTCAAAACTTTCACCTGCATCGCCTGTGATGATCAATATTTTTTTTCTTGTTGCCATAAACTGGAATTTTAATTTCGTTAAAAGAAGGTATCGGCATATTTATAGTGTCTTCAGGTATTCTTTAGCAAATCGCTTGCCCATCGTTCTTTGTCCCTTCGAATTAAAATGCAAATGATCCCCTTTGTCTTTCAGATCTTTTGTTGTGATAACCCGGCTGTTCTTGTCTTCAGCCACATACTCATGAATTGCTTTGTTTATCAAAACAAAATTTTCCGGATTCTCCGAAAATGATCCAAGCTCGCCTATTAAAACAGGCAAATCCTGATTACCAACTGCCATTCTGAATTTTGAAAACAATAACCCTAATCTTTGTTTGTAGTAGGGAATGTCTTTTTCATTTGCATCGCTTTCTCCCTGGTGCCAAAGAATCCCCTTAATGATCCCGTTTCGCTTACCGATCTCCATTTTGTCCAGGAAATTAGTAAAGAGCTTCACATTCCGGTAGAGAGAATCATTTAACCATTGGCTTATTGAACTGCCGCCAATTGCAACCGGGATCATGAGAATGGAAATACTTTCCGGTATCTTTTTGATAAGTGTTTTTGCAAATGAAAGACCGCAGTCAAGACCGGTCCTGTCAGGTTCATAGAAATGGAGCGGCTCTTTGGCAAGAATGATCTGCCCTTCTTTATTAATTGATAAAATTCTTTTATTGGAGACAGTATCTTCCGGCTCGACAATACCACGCCCGGCCATATTAGATTGACCAGCCATAATAAATACCCAGATATTCTCTTTCTTCTGTAGTGTTGTCATTGATTCGATTTGTTTTGGAAAATAAGCCGTTCTATCCGCCACAGTTTTACGATGGCAGGCGGTAAAAGAAATGATCACTATCAAAACTAAAACAGGCTTCACGCTAAATTATTTACAGCAACTAATAACTATTCAAAGAAAGATATGCCGGAATCGCGTATTTTTTCATTCCTTCTTCAGTCCCGCCTCCCGGTTCCCGGCTCCTGACTTTTCTCTTTTGGCAAACGGCCATGCCACCAGCTGGCCAGTGCTGACCCGGTAACATTCATTAACGGTCCGAACACGGCGGCGGCCAACCCAACGGTCGCTATCTTCCCCATTTCTTTTGCAATGCCTGAAGCAAGACCCGCATTCTGCATCCCCACTTCTATGGCAATCGTGCGGCAATCCCTCTCATCCATTTTGAATAAACGTCCGCTCCAGTATCCCAGAAAATAACCAAATGTGTTATGGCAAAATGCGATAACAATTAACAAAGGACCTATTTTCAGTAAGCTTTCCCTTCCCGCGGCGGTGATGATCGTAATAATAAAAGCAATACTGAACATAGATACATAAGGCATCGCTACATCAAGCCATTTTGATTTACCGCTTAATAGTTTATTAAAAATTAGTCCTGCCCCGATCGGGATAATGATCATTTTGAAAATATCCCACATCATTTTCATTACATCAATTTCAACCAGGGCCCCGGCAAAAATTTTCATAAGGAATGGGGTCACAAATGGGGCGATCAATGTGGTGATAGAAGTGAGAGTAATTGATAAAGCCAGGTTAGCTTTTGCCAGGTATGCCATTACGTTGGAAGCAAGCCCGCTTGGCGAACATCCGACCAGGATAATACCAGCCGCAATTTCAGCCGGAAGATCTGAAATGCTCGCTAACGTAAAACCAAGGACCGGCATAATCATAAACTGGCTAATTACACCAATAATGACACCTTTAGGAGACCGCACAATACCTGCAAAATCTTTTACACTCATCGATGAACCCATGCCAAACATCAGCAGCTGGATGAGGGGAATGATGAGATTACTCAATTTGTAATTTCCCCATTGCTGGAAATAGCCCGGATGATACAGCGCCATCACAACAGCGGCAAAGATGATAACAGTAAACGAAAGCCCTTTTAAAAACCGATTACTACGGATAGCAATGGCAAGACTTAGAAAAAATAAAACGCCAAACCAACCTCCTGTATCATGCTCTTCCCTGACCAGGAAAATTATAAATAATAACAAGGCAACGCCGGCGAGGCCATAAAACAGCAGCGATGTTTTTTTTGATGCCATGATGTTGATTAAAATTTATTTAGCTGAAAATCCTGTCGTGAGAACGTTTGTCATTCCACTGCGGTGTTGGTTCAAAATATGTTTTGTCAGAAGGATGAAGATGCTGTTTCAACGCTTCCTCATTCAATTCAATGCCGAGACCAGGCGCTGACAAGGGAAGATTGGCAAAACCTTT
>DASTIZ010000279.1:0-4176 GCA_035717045.1 Chitinophagaceae bacterium | reverse complement strand
AAGGGTTACGCTATAATAATATTGTGATCGCTACCGACGCGGATGTGGACGGCATGCATATCCGTTTGCTGTTGATGACCTTTTTCCTGCAATTCTTTCCGGACCTGGTTAAACATGAGAAAGTGTACGTATTGGAGACGCCTTTGTTCAGGGTAAGAAATAAACAGGAAACGATTTACTGCTACAGTGAGGAAGAAAAACAGGCAGCGGTGAAAAAACTTGGTAGCAAACCGGAAATCACCCGCTTTAAGGGCCTGGGCGAAATAAGTCCTGATGAATTTGCATTGTTTATTGGTGCCGACATGCGCAAGCAATTGATGCGACTCGAGCAGGGCGACCATATACAGCTATTATTGGAATATTATATGGGAAAGAACACGCCCGAGAGACAGGAGTTTATTATCGAAAATTTGAAAATTGAAATGGATAAAGTGGGAGAGGGGGCGATCGAACTTTGATTTTTTTGCCACGGAAACACGGAATATTTCCGCGCACTCCGTAATTCCGTGGCTTTTGATTTTTATGAAGTCGACATGTGTAATTCTATTAAACTTTCGTTGCGTCGCACTCTTCAGGGTTCTGTAATTCTAATGAGCAATGATTATTGAGATTTCCCATAAGAAAATTCTTCTCATTGCTTCATTCTTGTTTCTTGCTTTTCTGTCCCGGTCGCAGATCAGAACTGATGGATATTATTATAGCATAAGAAAAGAAGGCGCAGGCACGCTGATCAAAATTTTGCAGTTTCGGGAAAATGGTTTATCGATCGATAGCATTGCTTATGATACGTTGCCTTTGTTACGAAACGGATTGGTGAAAGGATTTAATAGAATGAATTATTCGGTTGCCAGAGATGGAGAAGAGATAATAATCACATTTGAACACTTAAATAGGGGACCCTATGATGTTTCTTCCTGTCCTTGCAAGCAGAAAATTCGAATGGCGAATGATGGATTTTTGTCGGTTGCATGGAGGCAGAAAGACAAGGGTTGGAAAAAAGCAAAGGATACATTTTTCTTTATGCCCTTCACAAATAATTAGTTCACTTTTTTGACAAAACTCGATATCATACGAAAATCCAAGTCAGTTTTCATGAAGTGGAAGCTTCATGGAATGGTTGAGCCGTTTACCGGATTTTTTCTGAATGCTTATTACATGAGTAAGCTGAGCCAGTGGCGAAGCAAAACAAAGGTGAATGGTTATAATGATTGGTATCAGGCTAAATGGGAATATGGCCGGCGATATAATCTCTATCAGGAAGTAAGTAAAATTGAAAAGCTGGATAGCGCAGCGATCGATTATTTTGAGTTTGGCGTCAGCGGGGGGCATTCTTTCAAATGGTGGCTGGCGCATAATAATAACCCGGATTCAAAATTTTATGGCTTCGATACATTTGAAGGCTTGCCGGAGAATTTTGGGCCATTTGGAAAAGGAGCGATGGCTGTTGCGTTGGAATCATTACGTATTAGTGACCCCAGGTCGGGTTTTTATAAAGGCCTGTTCCAGGATACATTGGTTCCTTTTTTGGATCAATATAAAAGTGAAAGAAAAAAATTAATTCACCTGGACGCTGATCTTTTCAGCGCCACTTTATTTTCGTTATCTCAGTTATATCGTTTTTTGAAGGAGGGCGATATTCTTATATTTGACGAATTTGCAGTGCCGAAACATGAGTTTATGGCGTTTAAGATATTTACTGAAAGTTTTTATGTGAACTATGAAGTGATCGGCGCAGCCAATAATTATTTGTTTCTGGCAGTGAAGATTTTGAAATGAGGGAACAGGATTATGTGTCCGGATATTTCCGATGTGCTATGTGGTTTTCTTACCACATAGAATCATAGGGACATAGGGAACACATAGGTTATCCGGTAGTTTAAAATTTTATCGAAATAGAATTAAAGATCAGTTATGATACATATAGTTTTTCAACATGCTGATGTGAATTTGCTGAAAGAAGCGATGAAGCTGGATGAGTCATTGCATGGAGAAATAATCGAAATTAAAGATGAATGGGGAGTTGGCCCTTTGAAGGATATTGATACGGAAGATGGGTGGCAAACGAGAATAAATTGGTGGAAAGAATTATTGGCGGGTTCACCTTACGAAAAAGTTGTGGGTACTTTCGACGACCGGGAAACGGTAAAAGCTCTTACGAAAAAACTGGATGTGGATGAAACTACCGAAGCCTGGATCTGGATGGGACAAAACCAGCATGATGTTACCGGTTATTACTGGCTGATGCCGCAATTGAAGAGTTACCACGGCCGGATTATGATCCTGTATCTGAATAATCTGCCGTTCATAAATGAGAAAGGTCACCTGTTTTATCCGTGGAGTGTGCATGATATTCTTCCTAAAGAAGCAGTAAAAGCAAAAAAATTAGCCCGCCCGATCACATTAAGCGAATTTGAAGTTGATCCTGATGAGTGGAAAAAGATAAGCGATGAGAATGCAGCGGTAAGGATTTTGGAAGGTGGAAAGAAGATCGTTGGTAAAGAAGATTCATTTTATGACAGCGAGCTGTTGAAGAATATCACCAATGAATGGCAGAAAGCAACACGAGTGCTGACCAATACATTGCATCGCATGAAAATAAAAACGGGAGATGTGTTTTTGATGTGGCGAATGAAATATTTGATCAATGCCGGAAAGATCGAAACAATGGGTGATGTGAATGCAGGATGGAAAGAGTTTGACGTGCGTAAGCCAGGTAATCAATCAGAAAATGTAACCGCTGAATTTGATAGTGCTAATAATCAATAACTATTAATTAATAATTATTGATTATTATTTAAAGCGACCTTAAATAATATTCAATGTCCAAATCGAAAGCTCTCACCCAGCTTCAAAGCAATGATTCGGGTTTGCCGGGTCAGTACAAAACCTGGTTTTTAGATTATGCATCCTATGTGATCCTCGAAAGGGCGGTTCCTGCCATAGAAGATGGTTTGAAACCGGTACAGCGTCGTATTCTTCATGCGATGAAGGAAATGGATGATGGTCGTTTCAATAAAGTAGCCAATGTTATTGGCCAGACAATGCAATATCATCCTCATGGTGATGCCAGTATCGGTGATGCTTTGGTGAATCTTGGACAAAAAGACTTGTTGATAGAGACACAGGGTAACTGGGGTGATGTAAGGACCGGGGACGAAGCTGCAGCTCCCAGGTACATTGAAGGTCGGCTAAGCAAGTTTGCACTGGAAGTGGCCTTTAATGCAAAAACCACTGAATGGCAATTGAGTTATGACGGCAGAAAAAATGAGCCGGTAACGCTACCAATGAAATTCCCCTTATTGCTGGCACAAGGTGCGGATGGAATTGCCGTTGGCCTGGCAACAAAAATCCTTCCCCATAATTTTTGTGAATTGATCGAAGCCTCCATAAAATACCTGAGAGGAAAAAGATTTGAACTTTATCCTGATTTTCAAACAGGCGGGCAAATAGATGTTGATGAATATAACCAGGGTAAACGTGGCGGCAGGGTTAAAGTAAGGGCACACATTGAAGAACTGGACAAAAAAACTCTGGTGATCAAAAGTGTTCCTTACGGTGTGACCACGACACAGGTGATGGATTCAATTGTAAAAGCCAATGACCAGGGAAAAATAAAGATCAAGAAAGTAACTGATAACACGGCTGCTGACGTGGAGATACAGGTGGACCTGGCTCCCGGTATTTCCCCCGATATTACGATCGATGCCTTATACAAATTCACAGATTGTGAAATTTCAATTTCTCCCAATGCCTGTGTGATCGTAGATCAGAAACCTCAATTCCTGACAGTAAATGACTTGCTTAAACTGTCAACCGACAAAACAAAGGACCTGCTGGAACAGGAATTAAAGATCAGGCTGGCGGAGTTGCAGGAGAAGTGGCATTACACATCATTAGAAAAAATATTCTTTGAAGAAAAGATATACAAAGAGCTGGAAAAGAAGCATGCGACATGGGATAAGGTCCTGGAGGCGATTGATGAGGCATTTAAGCCTTACAAAAAACAACTAAAACGGGCGATCACCAGAGAAGATATTATAAAGCTTACTGAAAAACCGGTAAGAAGAATTTATAAACTTGATATCGATGAGTTGAATGAGCAGATCAGGGGATTGGAAGCAGACATAAAGCAGGTAAAGCATGACCTGGCTAATCTTGTTGATTATGCCGTTGTAT
>DASTIZ010000278.1:0-6218 GCA_035717045.1 Chitinophagaceae bacterium | reverse complement strand
TCCCGAAGTCGTATCAATTCACTTTATGGATGGGCTGAATTCGGCTATAGGGGATTCTTATACCTAAACTTTACAGGTAGAAACGACTGGTTCTCTGTGTTAAATCCTGAATACAACAGCAAATTCTATCCTTCCGTAACGGGTAGTTTTGTTTTTTCAGAATTGCTAAAGAATCAAAATTGGCTTTCTTATGGTAAACTGAGAGGTGGATGGTCGCAGACAGGCAGTATTGCCGGTATAGGACCTTTTGAGGGTGTGTTAACTTATGGTATCAATGCAAACCTGTTTAACGGTCAGACCCTGGCCAGCATTTCTGGCGGCAATGCCCCAAATCCATTGTTGCAACCATTCACCGTAACAGAAAAAGAGATAGGCCTTGAAATGAGAATGTTAAAGAGCAGGTTGTTTCTGGACATCGCAGCATTTGATAAAGTAACCACAGACCAGGTAATAGATCTTACGCTTTCCACAGCATCCGGATATACTAATTCAAAAGAAAACCAGGCCTCGTTAAAGAACAGCGGGTTGGAAACCCTGGTGGAATACAAAGCGATGCAAACACAAAATTTTAGCTGGATAACTTCCTGGAACAACACCTATCTTAAAACAAAAGTTCTTAATGTAGGTACCCCAAGCGGGACCAGGTTGCTGCTTTACTTTAACGGTACAGGCAATGAATTTCTTGGAGAGATAAGGTACACTGAGGGACTTGCGATGAACCAATTATATACAAAACACTATAAAAAGAATGATAAAGGTCAAATTGTTGTAGGTAACAATGGCCGTTTACTTGAAGACAGAACAAGTGGCCCGATAGGCACCGGCTTTTATCCGGTCGGCAGTGCGATCCCTAAGTTTACGGGTGGATGGAATAATACCTTTACCTATAAACGCTTCGCTTTAGGAGTATTTATTGACTACAAATTTGGAGGTGTGGTGTTGTCCTCTACCCTCTTAAATATGACGAGGCAGGGACTTTCCAAGATGTCATTGCAGGGCCGTGAAGGCGGATTAATATTCCCGGCGGTTTATGAAAGTTCAGGTTTGCCCAACACCACCGCT
Source organism: Chitinophagaceae bacterium (assembly GCA_035717045.1). Classification (GTDB taxonomy): domain Bacteria; phylum Bacteroidota; class Bacteroidia; order Chitinophagales; family Chitinophagaceae; genus VBAS01. The sequence continues at coordinate 5,156 of DASTIZ010000278.1, read as the reverse complement.
GTGACAGTCACAGGCAATGGTCTGCAAAGTTTTTGGACGGATTACAGGAATTATCAGATTGGTGATCCTTTCACTTTTAAGTCAGATTTTGTCAAACTTAGGAATGTTTCCCTGTCATATGACTTTAGCGGTATTTTGAAAAAGGCAACTTTACTGAATTTCGTCAAAGGCTTATCATTGTCAGCTTCTGTTCGCAATGTGGCAATAATTCATAAGGACTTACCCGGTCTTGATCCTGAAGCCATCCAGTCATCCGGAGATATCAGAGCTGGTTATGAGAATTCCTCTTTACCGACAGTCCGTAGTTATAATCTTACTTTAAATGCTAAATTCTAATGATTATGATAAAGATATTTAAGCGGTTAATCACTATATGCACTGTTTTGCTTTTCGTAGGATGCGATAAAGATTTTAAAGAAATAAACACTAATCCTTATGCGATAACATCAATTGATCCGGCTCTTTTGTTTGCGGGCGCACAACGCATCCATGTCGGAAACTGGGCCGGTGAAAATCTGATTGTTCAGCAATTTGCAGTTCCGTATAACACGGGAGCTAACCTTGGCTTTAATTTTAATGAGGACATTGACGACTACAGCAATCCTAAATGGGGAGCCTATACCGGGTCTCTCAAAAATATTATCCACGCATTGGACCTGTTGGGACTAAATTCAACCCAGGTCAACTTGAGGAGCATGCTTCGTATATGGAAGGCTGAAATATTTATGGGTCTTGTGGATAATTACGGAGATGTTCCTTACACGGAAGCGGGAAAAGCTGTGAGCGAAACGATCTTCTATCCGAAATATGACGATGATGCGGTCATTTATGATGATCTCTACAAAGAACTCAAGGCAGCCTTAGCTGCATTGAATCCTTCAGGCGATTATGTCGCAGCAGATCTTTTTTACGGAGCAAACGCGCAGCCATCTGTTAAAACAAGCAACGCAGCCGACCAGGTAGCAAAGTGGAAGAAATTGGGTAATTCATTGTTGTTAAGATTAGGTATGCGCTATTCAAAAATCAATGCCACAAAGGCCCAGTCTATAGTGGCAGAAGCTTTCGCAGGCGGAGTAATGACTTCCAATGCTGATAATGCCTACGTTAAATATGATGGAACACTATATGCCCAGGCGGATAATGCTGCGTTACAGAATTTCTCCCAATTTAACTATGCCGCAGAGGCTTTTGTCAACCAACTCAAGTCTACTTATGATCCTCGCGCAAAGTTCATGATTGCACAATTTACAGATCCTGGCAAAGTTTCAAATGATCCTAATCCTGATACTGTTTTAGCGAACCAGTACGGTGTTCCTTTAGGCAAAACTGATGCACAGCTTTCAGTTCCTCCATACCGGGGTACGAGGGGTGGCGGACTCAACTATTCACAGGTTAATATATGGTCATTAGCCTCACCGGCAGCGCCTGAATTCTATGTGACATATGCGCAAACCGCCTTGTTGCTGGCAGAAGCCGCTAAAAGAGGTTGGATTTCCGGTGGTGACGCTACGGCGCAGAGTCATTACGAAAATGCAATCAGGGCTGACATGGCAACGTATTCTCTGTATCCCCGCGGCGCGTCCATTTCTACCTCAGATGTTAACGCATACCTGGCACAACCGGGTGTGGCATACAATCCTACTGATGCACTTAAGTTGATCAACACCCAATACTGGATCGTTAATATCAGAAATGGCACAGAAGCCTGGGCTAACTTTAGAAGAACCGGATATCCCACTTTAAGTCCTAATCTCTTCAACAATAATCTTAATGGTGGGTTTGTGAGAAGGATGTCTTATCCGAATGTTGAAGCATCGGCAAATACGGCCAACTATAATGCTGCTGTAACAGCTATAGGTGGTGATAAATTAACTTCAAAAGTATTCTGGGATAATCCATAAAAGGGATAGAAAATTTGTAGCGGATACATTTTTCATATAAGCAGGGAGACCCTGTGTTTCTACATGGGGTCTTTTTAAACTGACTTACTTCAACATGGCTTTAAAATCAACAACACGTTACTAGGGAAATTATGAATGCAGGAAGTGATAACAAGCGGGACCAAATGAAAGAAACAACAAGCTATACGTTTTCAACTAATGGAAATGGTCTTCGCAGCTCCGATTGGTTTTCGAAAGATGACAAGATGGGGTTTGTGCATCGTTCGTGGCTGCGCAACCAGGGGTATCCTGATGATTATTTCAGGGGAAGGCCGGTTATTGGCATTTGCAATACGTGGAGTGAGCTTACCCCCTGCAACGGTCATCTTCGGGATTTTGCAGAGGTAGTAAAGCGTGGTGTTGTTGAAGCAGGAGGTTTCCCGTTGGAGTTCCCTGTTACCTCTTTGGGCGAAACCATCATGCGTCCGACAACTATGTTGTTCCGCAATTTGGCGTCAATCGACACAGAAGAAACCATTCGTGCCAATCCACTCGATGGTGTGGTCCTTCTTACAGGATGCGATAAAACCACTCCGTCAACACTGATGGGTGCTTGCAGTGTTGACCTGCCAACCATTGTTGTTCCCGGCGGACCCATGCTCAATGGACGATTTAAGGGAGAATGTCTGGGATCAGGCTCTTTTAATTGGATGGTGAAAGAAAAAATGCTCGTTGAAAATTATTCACAAGAAGATATTCTCGAAGCAGAAATAGGAGTAGCGAGGAGCGCCGGTCATTGCATGACCATGGGAACAGCATCAACGATGGCATGTATGGTAGAAGCGTTGGGATTGACCCTTCCTGGAGCTGCTGCTATTCCAGCAGTTGATTCGAGAAAGAAAGTGATGGCACAATTATCCGGACGAAGGGTAGTTGAAATGGTGAAAGAAGAGCTGAAGCTTTCTAAAATTCTCACCCGTAAAGCTTTTGAAAACTCCATTGTGATAAATGCTGCAATCGGCGGCTCAACGAACTTCATCATTCATCTTCTTGCGATAGCAGGAAGAATCGGGGTGGATCTAAAGCTCGAAGACTTTGACAGGATAGGGAGTAAGATCCCTTTATTGGTAAACTTAAAACCTTCAGGAAAATACCTGATGGAAGATTTCTTCTATGCAGGCGGATTACCTGTTGTGATAAAAGAAATAGAAAAATATTTGCATAATGAAGCGATTACGGTGAACGGAAGAACAATTAAAGAAAACAACACGACTCCCGTATGTTACAATCGCGATGTTATTGCAACCATTGATAAACCCCTGCAGGAAAACGCCGGGATAGCCGTGCTTAAAGGCAATCTTTGTGAGCACGGAGCTGTTATTAAGCCTTCTGCTGCAACAAAGGGACTGATGAAACACAGAGGACGCGCGGTGGTCTTTGAAACTATAGAAGATTATCATGAACGGATAGATGATCCCGGGCTTGATATTGATGAGCACTCAATAATTGTTTTGAAAAATGTAGGGCCTGTGGGTTATCCAGGTATGCCCGAAGTTGGTAACGTGGACCTCCCGGAAAAACTTATTACAAAAGGCGTAAAGGATATGGTACGGATATCGGATGGACGAATGAGCGGCACCGCAGCAGGCACGGTTGTTCTGCATATTTCGCCTGAATCGGCCATTGGAGGAACACTTGCTTTAGTGAACGATGGTGATATAATCGAGTTAGATGTAGAACGAAGGAAATTACACCTGGATGTCAGTGATGAAGAGCTCGCCAAAAGAAGAAGTGAATGGGTTCCTCCAAAGCCTCTGGCAGCAAGAGGATATGTAAAGCTCTATATCGACCATGTGCAGCAAGCACACCTGGGTGCTGATTGGGATATTTTGAACGGAGGATCCGACGGTGAAGTGACCAGGGATCTGCATTGAAAGTTCTTTACCTGAACGTGAAAACTAAGCAGGGATTTTTTCCAGATGGATGCCTGATCATGACAGGCACTGGAATGGTTCCCGGGCATGATGTTAGTTTAAAGAGCGGAGATAAAATAAAGATTTCTATTGATGGATTGGAAGCCTCGTGAAAATAGTAGAGTGATTATTGGTTATCAATTGCAAAAAAAGAATTACCGTACATTTATCAACGTGAAATAACGGATTCTCATGCCAGAGATGAATTTACTGAAACGACTCCAACGAAATGACGGCGATGCACTTGCCTCTTTGATGTGGTTATACTATGATGATCTTCATAATTATGGCGGACGATTTACAACAGATACAGCGCTGGTGAAAGATTGCATACAGGAAATTTTTATTAGTCTTTGGCAACGCCGGGAGACCGCAGATACGATCTTGTCACCAAAATTCTATTTGCTGCGTGCCATAAAAAACAAGATTCTCAAATCTTTACACAAGAATAATAATACGGCCTTTCCAGGTAAGGAATATGATTTCTCTTATGAGTTGTCCATTGAACAGATCATTATTGAAAAGCAGATAAATGAGGAAAAAGTTCAAAAGCTCAGAAAGACACTTGAGCTCTTATCAAAAAAGCAAAAGGAGATCGTTTATTTGAAATATTATCATCACCTGGATCATGCCCAGATCGCAGAGCTGATGAATGTGACCCGGCAAACGGTATATAATTTACTTCATGAAACGCTGCATAAGCTCAGGGGCCTTTTAAAGGCAGACTTTATTGCTCAATAATGTCTGTCCCTTCACGAGATCTGCTTCCATCAAAAAAAACTTTTGGAAAAAGCAGTAGGATCACAGTTTTTGGGGAACTTATCATTATAGCACAAAAAATTTATGAAAGATTACAGGCTGTTCGACATCTATGATTTTTTAACGGATGACGATTTTGTCAGATGGGTACAAGAGGCCAGGGAAGAAGATAATGAGTTTTGGAATGACTGGCTGGCCCAACACCCTGACAAACATCTTACGATCGTTGAAGCAAGAAGAATTTTGCAGATAGTCTCCCCGCACAAAGCTGGCGTTGATGATCTGGAGAAGGAAATGGAAGTAAAAAAGTTGTTAGATACCATTGGTGCCCAATCAGTCAGTCGACCTGTAACGCCCGTGTTGCATATTTCACATCATAAAAAATGGTGGTATGCAGCAGCAGTCTTATTTATTACGCTGGGTGCTACCATCTCGTACCTTGTTTTAAGCAGGAATACCCCCGTGGGAAAATTTGACTACGCCTGTGTTACTCCTTCCAAACAATTGGTCGAAAATGTAAACTCCTCGGTCAACCCTGTAAAGT
>DASTIZ010000277.1:0-7875 GCA_035717045.1 Chitinophagaceae bacterium | reverse complement strand
TAACCATAATAAGGGATCACGGCGATGATCTTATATGCAGAAGCCCTTTTTGCCGCGTCAATCATCAGGAGAAGCTCCATCAGGTTATCTGAAGGGGAATGGGTACTTTGAACCAGGAAAACAAAATCGCCCCGAATGCTCTCAATAAAAGTTGGAAGGATCTCTCCATCGCTGAATCTTTGAATATTGATCTTCCCGAGCCGGCAGCCATAACTTCTGCAGATCTGTTCGGCTAAATTTTGAGAGCCTGTCCCGGAAAATATTTTGGCGGCTGACATGATATCTTTTTGATTAATGCAAAATCCGAAGGTGTATCCCCGGAGAATTCTTTGGAGGGGCGAAGATAGTACTTCACCCCAAATCAAAAAGATGAGTCGGAAAATTCTTGACTGGCTGAGATGCGATTATTTGGCCGAGGCTATCGCTGGCGAGCTATTAGCAGGCTCATTCAGTTGCTGCTCCTGTTGTGAATAACTGCCTGCATCAGATGTATTGCAGCTATAGAACAACGCAGAACAAATAAAGATTGAGAAGAATAAAACTACAATATAAACGCCGGCAAAAAATAAAATGGGGTGCAGTGCTCCAATTGGGGATACGGATCTGTTTTTCATACGGTCCTGGTTTAGTTTTTCATCGATTTGGATTGGTTTTTTTCGGGTCTCTACCCCGAAAAATTGGATTTGTTGTGCCTAAATTATTTGTTAATCTTGGCCGATGCAAGAGCAGAAATACTCGATAAAACAATGGGCAAAAGACGACAGGCCCAGAGAAAAATTACTATTTAATGGGCCGGCCTCGTTGAGCGACTCCGAACTGATTGCCATACTCATTCATAATGGCTCACGGGAGAAGACAGCAGTTGATCTCGCCAAAGATATTCTGAAGCTAAGCAAAGACAACCTTTCCGAACTTGGCAAATTATCAGTGAAAGACCTGATGAAAGTAAAAGGCATTGGCGAAGCCAAAGCCATTTCAATAGCTGCTGCCTTAGAACTGGGACGAAGAAGACAAACCTCCGGGACACTGCAAAAAAAAATTATTTCTACGAGCCATGACATTGCTGATTATTTTATGGCAAAACTTAAAGATTATCGTCATGAAGTTTTTGCCGTAGTGTTCCTGAATCGAGCAAATAAAATAAATCATTTCGAAATTGTCAGTGAAGGAGGCATTACCGGAACTGTGGCCGATCCAAGGATCATTCTCAAAAAAGCGTTAGAAGAAGACGCAGTAAGTATTATACTCTGCCATAATCACCCATCCGGCAGCCTAAAACCAAGCCGGGCTGATGAGGAGCTGACCCACAAAATAAAGGAAGCAGCCAGATATTTTGATATCCGGGTACTTGATCACATGATCGTCAGCGACGCGGGGTATTATAGTTTTGCGGATGAAGGATTGCTTTGAGTCGATAGTCGATAGTCAATAGTGCGGAAACTGAAAATTTGAATTATGGGAGACTATAGAACATTGTCCGGGTATCGGAAAGCCTTTGATTTGGCAATGCGCATTTATCGTATTTCCAAATCTTTTCCGCCCGAAGAGAGATTTGGATTAACCGCACAGATCCGGAATTCATCCAGATCAGTTTGTGTAAATATTGTGGAAGCTTACAAACGAAGGCGCTACAAAGATTATTACATTTCGAAATTAAATGATTCCGAAACTGAAAATGCGGAAACACAAGTTTGGCTTGATTTCTCACTTGCCTGTAAATACTTTTCTGAGCAAGAATACAAAGAATTAAAATTAGAAAATGATGAAGTAGCTAAACTTGTTCTGTATATGATCAACAATCCTGACAAGTTCTTATAGGGAGGGTTGAACTATCGACTAACGACTAAAGACTATCGACTTTCCTACGCTTGCGCCGTTGGCCCCCCAAAATTCAAGGGAAGTTGAATATCTTCTAAATCCTTAATGCTACCATTAGCAGCTTCGTATCGTGATATATTTTCGGTTAATGCTTTCATAAACCTTTTAGCATGTTGAGGAGTGAAAATGATCCGTGATTTTACTTTACTTTTCGGTGTACCGGGCATCACGTTTACAAAATCAATGACAAACTCTGCATGTGAATGTGTGATGATGGCAAGATTGGCATAAGAACCTTCTGCTACTTCTTCAGATATCTCGATGTTTAATTGATTGGGTTGTTGCGGTTGATCCATTATTATGAAATTGTTTGTAAAGTAAAATAAAAAGACTGCTTCATCGGCAGTCTTTTCTGGTTATTTAAAAAATTTTATCGTGGTCTCACATATACCATGGTTTGATTCCATTCTCTTGTATTTGCCGGGTCAAATGCGCCGCCTGCACCATAGTTGTAACCCCATTTGGCATAAATTGTTTTTGCATTGGGGTCATACCTGGAATTGAAACCTGTAGCCATTGAATAAAATGTTACCGCGCCCGGAGCCGCGTTTTGAACCGTGACTGCGTTGGTGCTTGTGTTAATTGTGTATTCGGGTTCCTGTGCAAGAAAATAAGATAAACTCCCGCTTAAAATGGCGGGCACACAATAGGCTCCGGCAAGCGGCCAGTATATTTTTACCTTGTTGGCGGCCGTGGTATGCATTTCAACCTCTGTTGTGCTCCCGGTATAAGCAGAATTAAGGGTTGGGTGATAATTCGTCCAGGTGCAATTATATACGCCATCATAGGCGTTCTTAGCGCTGATCTCAACTCCCACCTGGAACGAAACGTTGCTAATTCTTGCATTGGGAGCTTCAGCCAATTGAAGGCCTAAGCCCACACGTCTGCCTAATGTAACGAGTACAGATGGATCTAAATTGATCTTTAAGTATTTTACAAATTCACCCGGACCAAAAGTAACTGTCCAGTATTGGCCATCGAATGGATTGTCCGGATGATTGGTGTACAGATCCCTTGGTAATTCAGAGATAGCACCTCCGCTGGGATCAGAAATCAAGGCATTTTGAAGTTTTACTTTTACCACCTGGGTAGTAGCCAGGTCAGAAGCGGATACGGAATTCCTTCTTATTTCAATAACATTTATCGTCGAGATCCCCGGGGTAAGGTCCAAAGCAATTGTCTTAAGTGGCCCTGCTTCTGCATCCATTAATTTGATCGTGGTTTTTTCAACGGAACTATTACCGGGGAACGGTTCCTCACCTTTTTCACAAGAAATAAATACAAATACAATAGTTGAAATAAAGAGAAGTTGCAGTAAAACTTTTCTCATACGCGGGATTTTATAATTAGTGTTGGTAAGTCCTAAAGGTAGATAAATCATGCTTGCAATATACAAAAGTCAGGCAAATATCGCTCATTGCATCGTCCTTACCGAACGACTCAACACTCCGGTATTCGCGTGATAAAGGATTAAAAACGGACTAGCAGCACTTTCATTTTTAGCCCCGAATGTGGTTATTACATCATCCAAAAACATTTATCGATTTTATTATTATTCCGTAATAAAAAAGAGGCTGCTCTGCCCGAGCAACCTCTTTCGCAAACAATAGTTAACTATTAACGTGGGCCCAGGTAAACAAATTGCTGCGTCCACTCTCTCGTATTAGCAGGATCAAAAACACCACCTGGTAAATAGTTGTATCCCCACTTTACATCGAATGTTTTCGTTGCAGGAATATATATTGAATTGTATCCCGCAGCCATTGTGTAAAAAGTAACGGCGCCAGGATAGCTGTTTTGGACAGTTACTGCGTTTGTCGTTTCATTAACTGTATAGTTCGGTTCCTGTGCACCAAAAGCGGTAAGATTTCCCCCCAAAACTGCGGGGTTATAATAACCAGAGGCGTCCGGCCAATATATCTTAACACTGGTGGCACCCGTTGTATGCATCTCTACTTCAACAACATCACCCGTATAACCCGGATTGGACGTTGGATGGTAATTTTTAAACGTCAATTCATACCTACCGTCATACTTGTTTTTCACGATTACATTGATAATATAGGTTCCGCTACCCGAAGAAGGACTGCCAACAGTTGAACTAGTGATCTTTAACCCAAACGCATAACTCTTGGAAAAGTCTAAACGGGTTTTATCGAGGTTAATGTAAATTTCTCTCGCAAGTTCTCCTGGAGCCAGGTTGATTGTCCATGTGTTTCCACTTACCGTCACGCCGGATGCCGCGGTTATTGTGTAAGCAGCGGTTGGTAGTAACTCATAATCCGTTCCATTGGCTGCATTAACACTGTCTAATGTCGCCTGAGAATTGGTAATGGTTATAGTAGTGGCGGCGTTTGCATCAGCCTCGGTTGCCGGGTCTTTACGAATATCGGCAATCCTTATTAGTTCAGTTGGAGGATTGACGTCAATAGCCCTAATTACCGGATCTCCACCTCCATCTTTAATCTTTATAAGCGTCTTGCCACCCCCATCTTTTATTTCGTCCTTTTCGCAGGATGTCATTCCGACTGCAAAAAGCAACAGGAACCATATAATATTTGATTTCAGAATTTTCATGTTATGTTGTTTTATATTTCCAGACATGGTTTGCTTGTTTAATTATCCCACCAAACTTTAGCATCCTGTGAATCCGGTTGTCCACCGACTGCATAAAGTGCACCCGCAACCGTGACATTAGCAAGATTAAAGTTATAATCGTTGGGACCGTATGGAATTCTTCTAACGATAGGCAGACCCGCTCCGGGTGCAGGTGTCAATGCAGGTACACCAGTTCTGCGCCAGTTTGCCCAACCTTGAGTTCCGTTTGGAAAGAATGCCAGCCATTGCTGGAGTTGAATTTTTTGCAATGCATTACCAGCGGCAAGACTGACAGTCGGCAAGGCCATATAAGCGGCAAACGAAGCCGCCGAATAAACACCCCACTCTTCCCAGCTACGTTGTATACCCAGTGAATACATGGCTGAAGCACTTTCGGCAGTCCAACCTAATTGGGCAGCCTCAGCACGAGCCAGGTAAACGTGTGATGCACTCATGATTACTATTGGGGAAGTTGCTGTTCTTTTCGAAGGATGCAAAAGCCTTGCATAGTTCGCATTAGCGGTTGCGAAAGCCACCGCATCGTCACGGGTCAATCCATAAGGGAATCCTACTGTCGAGGAACCAAAGGCTGCTGCTCTTGCGTCCGAATTCGCATTGAGAAAATCGTAAACAGTTTTGCTTACAGCATAGTCGTCTCTTTGTGTAATGAAATAATATTGATACAAAGGATGATTATATACACCTCCCGGTGCTACCAGTGCAACATTATCGGAATTTGATTCTATCACCCCCGCGGCATGACTTAAAGCAGCTGTAAATTCGGTCTTAGCCAGGGCGGCGTTCACCTTTGACATCCGCAACGCCATCAATAGTCGCATTGAATTGGCAAACTTTTTCCATTTTGAAACATTTCCATTAAGGAGAATATCACCTTTCACGGTAGGTCCTCCATCAAATTGATCAACAGCCTGCTTAAGTTCATTGATCATTGCAGGGTAGATTTCGCTTTGCTTATCATATTGCAGGTTCCCTTCGCCTTTCAAAGCCTCGAAATATGGTATATCACCATAAGAATCTGTGATGATCCAATAATAATATGTTTTCAAAATACGGGCGATCGCAATTTGATTTGCATTTGAACCATTCTCGGCCGCTTTCGGCGCGGTTTCAGAATTGGAATTGTAATTGATGATATTTTGAAGATCATACATAGCGCCGGCATAATAGGCATCCATGTTGTACACAGGCTTTGAATAGCGTGAAGCCTCAGTATACTGTGTTTCCGAAAAATACTGGGCATAGAGGCCGCCCGCAACAGTGATCCCGTTACCCCAAACGGTATTTCCCAATCCTGAGATCGCATTCGTCAACAACGCTGACGTTATTGGCTCCGTGGTCGCATTGGGATTCTGATTAGTTCGGCCAAAGTCATCAAACTTTGTACAAGACTGCAATACCAGCAAGAAGACTGCAATCATTGTCCCGGAAATTATTTTAATGTATTTCATGTTTTTTTTGCTTTTAAACTATTAGAAATTAAGTTTCAAATTAACACCAAGCGACCTTGTGCCAGGATACTGACCATCCTCTCCCTGAATTTCTGAGATCTCAGACGGATCGAAGCTCTTGGACTCCCTGTAGATCAGCCAGGGATTTCTTGAAACAACCGAAACAGTAGCACCTTTCACTATTTTACCCATTTTCCATTTACTTACTGGTATTTGGTAACCTAAGCTTACCTCTCTTAATTTAACATAGGTAAGATCATGAACATAAGGATCGTAAACGTTATTGTAGAATTGATGGAAGTATTCCTGTGCATCTACATATAAATCAACGGGTGTTTTATGGTCAACCGATGAAACACCGATCACATGTATACCACCACCATCAGCTATATCATCACGTATATTCATTCCTTTGTCATTAATGGCTGCTGTAGCTTCCATCAAACCAGAATAGTGGCCCCACATTTCAGATAACGAGAAGAATTTACCACCCACCTGGTAATCGAGGGAAAGATTAAGTACTATACCTTTATAGGTAAGAGTATTTATCAAACCACCAGTCGTTTTAGGAACTACTGATCCGAAATGATAATTATCTTCTCTTGCAAATAAACCGGTATTGGGATCAACTTCCATCAAACCCTGGTCATTTCTCTTGATTCTGCCACCGATCAACTGTCCCCATTCCCGTCCTTCTTCAAGAAATACCTGAGGGATTCTTGTCGTAAATGCTCCCTGAGCAAGAAGGTAGCGGGGTACGCCATCGGCAATGCTGACAACAGGGTTCTTTATGATTTGGGCAAACGTCTTTGTTATTTCCCAACTGAAGTTTTTAGTGGTAACAGGACGAGCATTCAGTACGATTTCAAGTCCTTCCCGTTTGATCTGCGCAGCGTTCAACACTTTCCTTGTAAATCCACTTCCGCCGTAAATATCCACAGCAACAGGTGCCTTGTCATTGTCTTCCCAATAATAAATTACATTAAGGCCCAACTTATTTTTTAGAAACCTAAGGTCAACACCAACCTCTGTTGTTGTGATAAGTGCTCCCGTTGTGCCCGGATCAACAAGTGTATTTGGAGTAGCGATCAGGTAATTTCCGGCCCATTGATTTTGATTGACCGCATAAAGGAAATTGTTTTCGTAAACACGAAGAGCTGTTGGCTTTTTACCCCAGCTTCCAAACACTTTACCATAGCTCAACCAGGGCAACGATGTCTTTGTAAATTCACTGAGAATTACTGCACCACCGAATGAATAAGATAACACGCTGTTTTGTCCATTGGCGAGTGTAGAATACCAGTCATTGCGAACGGCCCAGGTTGCACTGAATGTACGGTTCCACTCAAAATCACCTGTAGCAAACACCGCTCTCGTTTCTTCCTTGAGCCTGTCGTTAGTAAGGGCGGCATCGTCTTTTGAATTGGCTATTGAATAAAGATCCGGCACGTTCAAACCATTTCTTGTACTCATATCAACCCGGGTATCCTTGGCCCTTAAATAGCTTCCTCCCGCATTGGCGGAAACATCCAGTTTTTGAATGAATTTTTTGTTAAATGAAGCCAATACTTCATAGGTCATCTGGTCAATTTTGCGCTGACCTGTTGCGTAGCCGGCAAATACACCAGTTTGGCTCGCGCTTCTTTCCAATATGCTCGGAATGATGTTTTCATAGCTGAGATTTAACAGGCTTTTTCTTACCGTTGTTCTTATGTTGAAATTATTGTTGAGCTTATATTGTAGATAGATATCACCGAAAACACGGTCACGAAGCTGCCTGTAGTTAACATTATCAAACCATGTATAAAAGTTATACCAATAGTTGCCGATATAAACATTATTTATGTTGGCGGTATTTGGATTGTTACGAAGGTTCCAGCTAGGGAATGTATTTATCGGCGTTCTTATCCCTTTTAGTTCTTTCATTAAA
>DASTIZ010000276.1:0-3818 GCA_035717045.1 Chitinophagaceae bacterium | reverse complement strand
AATTTTAATTTCAACCCGGTACATTACTTTACTCCTTTCCGTTGCATATCTGCTGCTAATTGTATTGCTTTCCGAATTCTCAGGTAAGTACCACAGCGGCAAATATTACCAGCCATCGCGGCATCAATCTCCTTTTCAGTTGGATTTTTATTTTCCCTGATAAGGGCAGCTGCAGACATGATCTGCCCTGATTGACAATACCCGCATTGAGGAACGTCCAGTTCTACCCAGGCTTTTTGTACAGGATGATCACCTTTTTCTGATAATCCTTCGATCGTTACAACTTTTTGCCCTACCGCCCTGCTCACTTTTGTAACGCATGACCGGACAGCTTCTCCATTCAGGTGAACAACACAAGCGCCACACTGCGCAATGCCACATCCATACTTTGTTCCAACAAGACCAATGACATCTCTGAGTACCCATAACAAAGGCGTATCGGGATCTACATCTACGTTGTAGGTTTTCTTATTAATATTTAATGATAGCATAGTTAAAATATAAAATGATGAATTATTTTTATCAGGCTCCGCGATTTGTATTCCATTGTGAAATATAAGGCTGTTCATAAAAACGCCGGCCGGCAGCTTTGTACAATGCATTTGCTACGGCTCCAAATATCGGCGGAAAAGGTGGTTCACCCAACCCGGTAGGGTCAATATCATTCTGCACAAAATGAACCTCGATCTTCTTTGGCGTTTCGTGGAATCGAATCATACGGTAACGATTGAAGTTATTTTGTACCGCCGCACCGTTCTTATGAGTTAATCCTCCATAAAGTGCATTTCCGATCCCATCCACTACCGCACCCTCCACCATATTGGTAGCCGCATCAGGATTCACTACGATGCCGCAATCAAGTGCACTGAAAACTCTTTCTACGTAAGGTTGCCCATCTCTCTTTATAACATCCACCACATGGGCTGCATAGGAATTGTGACAGAAATAAGAAGCAACACCCCGACTGAATTTTTTATTTTCAGGGTTGTTCCATCCCGATTTTTCTTTCACTAATTTTAATACACCGGCATACCGTTCAGCATCGTAGTCATTATTTTTTCCAACAGGATTTTCTTTTGCCCGTTTCAAAAGTTCTAATCTGAAATCGATTGGATCCTTGCCCATAGCTTCTGCTAATTCATCTAAGAATGACTGCTCCGCTGCCGCATTGAAATTTGATCTCGGCGCCCGGAAAGCCCCGATTGTGATATTAGTAGGTATCTGCCACCCTTCGGCGAGATAATTATCAACTGCGCCTGCAGGGAACCTGTTTGCATGAATTGGATGCTCTGGAATTCCCCCACCTTTTACATGAAATGCGATCAGGTTCTTATTTGCATCCAGTGCAGCCCGGTAAGTAGCCGTGTACATTGGGCGATAGATCCCATAGGTCATATCATCTTCACGGCTATATACAAGTTTGATCGGAGCTTTTACTTTTTTAGAAATGAGTGCTGCCTCATAGATATAATGTCCATATGCCCTGAGGCCAAAGCCTCCACCCATACGGGTCATCTGGATCTCTATCTTATCGGCTGGCAGGTTTAAAAGTTTTGCAAGAGTAGGTTCTGACCAACCCGGTGCTTGCAAAGGCCCGGCCACTAATGCTTTTTCATCCGTGACATGAGCGAAGAAATTCATTGGCTCCATGCAATTATGGGCCAAAAACGGTGCAGTGTAAGTACGTTCGATAACCTGGGCCGCATTTTTGAAAGCCGTTTCCGGGTCCCCGTCTTTTCTTAGTTGTTGGGCAGGTTTGTTCGCATGTTCTTTCATTTTTTCTAACTGAGCAGTTGTGTTTTCCAGCTCTCCTGGCACCATGACTTCTCTTTTTGCTCCTCCACCCCTGCCTGCCATGGTATCTTTAATTTCGCCGGCCGGTTCCCATTGTACTTTTAATTTCTTGCGGGCTTTCAATACTTCCCAGGTGGTTTTGCCCACCACTACCAGCAGATCATTGAAGGTTCTTGTGTCGAAACCTCCCTGTTCGAAACCATCTTCATATAATTTCAGAGTGAACACATCTTTAATGCCGGGCATTTTCAAGCTTTCAGATGCGTCAAAAGATTTGAGTTTCATCCCGAAAGCAGGTGGATGTTCAATCATGGCGATCAACATTCCTTCCTGCTTATAATCTAATCCAAACAGAGGCTTACCTGTTACAATCTTTAAACCTTCTACATTTTTCTGCGAGTTTCTGACTACTTTAAAATTCTTTACATCTTTTAGCTTTGGGCCTTTGGGTATAGGAATGGTCGAAGCTTTTGAGGCAAAGCTGCCATAAGTTCCCGACTTACCAGTTTTTTCATGATAAAGCTTTCCTGCCTTAGTCGTTACTTCTTCCACCGGCACATTCCAGGTTTGTGCTGCGGCTTCAATTAACATAACACGGGCAGCCGCCCCTGCTTCCCGGAGTGGTTTCCAGTACATCCTCACCGAATTGCTTCCGCCTGTGAATTGCGGCCCCAATTTCACATTATCGTGCGGGCCCATTTCAACCACTATCCTTTCCCAGTCTGCCTCCAACTCTTCAGCTACAATCATGGGAAGTGAGGTCATCACGTTTTGCCCGAATTCCGGATTAGGATTAAGGATCTTTATGACATTATCAGGTGTAATTTTAATATACCCGGTTATTTCATACCACTGTTCAGGAAGATCAAGACCATTTCCTTTATTGTCAAGACCCAATTTAGCCAGGGCGCTAAAGCTTAACATCAATCCGCCACCGGCAAGTGCGGATGATTTCAGAAATGTTCGCCTGCTATAATTAGTTTTAGTGTTTTCCATTTTGTAAAACTTTAATATTTACTAATTTGATTCAAAGATGGGAACGGTGACGGTGGTAAGTTCTATTTATTTTTTACAATCCAGCTTAAAGGTAGACACATATACCCAACTGTATTTAGCGCCTCCAAACAAAAAATTACGAAAATCAAACGCCCCGAT
Source organism: Chitinophagaceae bacterium (assembly GCA_035717045.1). Taxonomy (GTDB): domain Bacteria; phylum Bacteroidota; class Bacteroidia; order Chitinophagales; family Chitinophagaceae; genus VBAS01. The sequence continues at coordinate 869 of DASTIZ010000276.1, read as the reverse complement.
TGTTCATTTCGGATTCTGATTCCTACTGCTTTGTTCTAATCTCTTTTGACGACGTTTATTCTTTGCAACCAGCTCTTCACCTTAGTTTCTGCCTCTTTTGCCTTGTCATCTTTGATCACAAAATACACGCCATCTCTTTCTATTCCGCCTTTAATTTCAAAACCTTCCAACACTTTACTATCGGGACATAGCTCTTTTACGGTTTGGAAACCACTCCCTACGCCATAACCTGCATTCGTGTTGAACGGAATTACCGTCTTCCCTTTTAAATTATACTCACGTAAAAAGGTTTTCATTGGTGGCGGCATTTTCATGCCCCAGGTCGGAAAACCTAAAAACACGACGTTGTATTTCTCCATGCTATCTATTTTTGTTTTTAAGGGTGGTAAATAGCCTGTTTCATTTTCCTTCACGACCTGCTGTACGGTGACCTCGTAGTTTTCAGGATATGGCTTTTGTAATTCAAGTGCTACCAATGTTCCGCCAACATTACGTTGAATGATCTCTGCAATTGCCTTCGTATTGTTTGTCCGGGACAAATACACAATCAATATTTTGTCAGGGTTTATAGCAGAGTCCACTTTGGCATTGATATCCTTCGTTTGGGATGAAGAACAAGCTGAGATCAAAAGAAAAAATCCCAACAGCATATGCGTCAAGAAACTGGTGCTTTTCATTACTCTTTATTCTTACTACTAATGTTTAATTTGATGGGTGTCCCGAACACTGCTAAATGTCAACACTAACAATTTCCAATCGTTCCCTTGTTTCTTATAGACTTCAGTAACTGTAAATTGATTGACTGCGTCATTGCCCCGAACCTCGGCCGTCAGCGTGATGCGGCTCCAGGCGATGGCAACGTCATTAAC
>DASTIZ010000275.1:0-7926 GCA_035717045.1 Chitinophagaceae bacterium | reverse complement strand
AAAAGTTTCACTTCAACAGCAATAGGGTTTGCGGTAGCTGAAAAAAGGTTAACAGTGAATGATAAGGTCATATCTTTTTTCCCGGATAAATTGCCTGCAACGACTAGCGAAAACCTGTCTCACTTAACCATTAAACATCTTCTTTCGATGTCCGTAGGGCAATCGCCTGATCCCTCCGGGCCCGTTGCGATCAGCGATGACTGGGTAAAAACATTTCTTGCCACACCGATTCTTAAGAAACCCGGCACTGAGTTTTTGTATAATTCAGCAGCTACCTATATGCTTTCCGCAATCCTTCAAAAAGTAACAGGAGAAAGAATTATTGATTACCTGAAGCCAAGATTGTTTGATCCACTGGGTATACAGGGAATGGACTGGGAAACTGATCCAATGGGGATCAATGTTGGAGGTTGGGGACTTCGATTAAAAACGGAAGATATTGCCAAGATGGGTTTGTTGTTTTTGCAGAAAGGGAAATGGAATGGAAAACAAATTTTGCCCGCTACATGGATCGAAGAAGCAACAACGTTTAAAATCGATAATGCGCCCGGTATGGAGCAAATACGAAAAGATTCCAGTGATTGGCGACAAGGATATTGTTACCAGTTTTGGCGGAGCCGCCATAATTCATACCGCGGCGACGGTGCCTTCGGGCAATACATGCTTGTGCTGCCCGAGCAGGATGCTGTAATCGCAATTACATCCGAAACGCCGAATATGCAGAACGAACTTAATTTGGTTTGGCAATATTTACTTCCTGCTATGAGGCCTGACCGATCAACGTTAAGCATGAATGACGCCATGACACTTAAGAAACGATTGGCAACACTGAAACTCGCCATGCCTCCTGTAACGGATACCTTGATGGAAATAGCTTCGGTGAGCACCAGGTATAAAATGCAATCAAATGCAAAAAATATTGAGTCAATCGCTATCAAAACCAATGATAATGTGCTCACACTTGATTTTGAAATAAAGGGAACTCATTACCCGGTGAGTTTTGGTAATGGAAAGTGGATAGAAGGAAAGACTGAGATGCCCGGGCCTTCATTGGTTGAGCTGGCGAAGAATCATTTCGGTGGATTGCCGCCATCACAGGTTGCGGGGGCATATCGCTGGAAAGAAAAGAATATTTTGGAAGCCCGGTTACGATATATTGATAGCCCGCATACTTTGTCCATGACCCTTTATTTCGATGAGGATAAGATCTTGGTGGATCTGCAGGACAGTTTCAAAGCGCCGGATAAAAAAATAACTATCAAAGGAGAAAAAGTAAATTAAGCGGCTAAACGGCAGGTTCCTGCTGGCTTAAACAATGGAAACTTCCCAATCCCCAAATGATCTCGGTTGAATCGATGCCGATCGTTTCTCTACCGGGGAAACATTGTGAGATTATTTGTAATGCCTTGTCATCTTTTTTGCAGTTAAAGATTGGAACGATCACATATTTGTTGCATATGTAAAAATTAGCATAGCTGCACGGTAGTCGCTGCCCTTCGTATTCCAGGTAATCAGGCATCGGAACTTCAACAATGTTGAGTTGTTTACCATCTGGCAGTCGCATGGCTTTTAGTTGTGTCAGATTAGTTTCGAGCAATCCATGATTAGGATCGTTCTTGTTTTCTTCAACGACCGTGATCACGGTGTCTTCATTTACAAATCGGACCGTATCGTCAATATGACCATCGGTATCATCACCTTCTATTCCCTCATCTACCCATAATACCTGTTCCTGGCCGTAATAATTGCAGATATATTCTTCAATTTGCTTTTGGTTCAAATGCGGGTTACGGTTTTTGTTGAGCAAACAAAGGGTAGAAGTGATCACCGTTCCTTTCCCGTTAAAATCAACCGAACCTCCTTCCATGATGATGCCGGGATGATGGACCGGGATATTATAGTGCTCTCCAATCCTGGTTGGTATCACGTCATCAAGATCACACGGCAAATATTTACCGCCCCATGCATTATAATCCCAATCGACAATTACTTTTTTAATATCAGCGTTTGGATTAATTAAGAATGCAGGCCCATGATCACGGCACCATGCATCATTGGTTGGATGAAAAAAGAATTCCACCCGTGAAAGATCAACCTCCTCTTTTTGCAAACAATTTTCTGCAAAAGTTTTCATCGCATCATCATTCACATTGATCCGGACTTTTTCACTTTGAGCGAGGTGTTTTACAAAGCGGCTGTAAAAAGGATATATCGTATGGATCTTCCCGGGCCAGGACTCTTCCTTGTGTGGCCAGCTAAGCCAGGTGGCGACATGAGGTTCAAATTCAGCGGGGAAGTAATAACCTAGTTGTTTGGGTGTTTTTGAGTCCGTAAGTCCGGAAGACGGGAAGTCCGGTTGAGAGTTCTTCAACTTGACCATTTTTTATTTTAGTGAATTGCGTAAGGAGTTTATCATTACCAGTATCTCTTCGCACATTTTATAAATTCTGTCAAACTTTTCGTGAGTTATATAGCCTCTCCGCTGCGCCAAAAATATACAACCAACCACCTCAATATGTGAGCGAAGAGCAATGCTAAGAAATCTTGAGAATTCGGGGTTCGATTGACCAGTTGAGCCTTCAGCAATATTTAGTGAAACAGAATCGGCAGCCCGCTTTATTTGAGACGCTAACACATACAGTTCATCTTTTGGAAAGAGTTTTGTTAGCTGGTTAACTTCATCAGATAGGTCGAGCGACTGTTGCCATACAATTAGTTTTTCGAATTTAAAAGGCATAGTTGAAAAGTTTTTAGGTTAAGAAATAAAAAAATCTATTCAGAGGTTCGTTAACCTTTTGAAACTGTTCTTCCGGACTTCCGGATTCCGTCTTTCCGACTATTCATCTATAAATCGTTTCGTAATTGGGTGATAAGAATCAATTCTTCGATCCCTTAAGAACGGCCAGTGTGTCCTGTACCCATCAGTTTTATCGGTGTCAATCTCTACAACAGCGACTTCTTCCTGGTCGTGAGATGCTTTATATAACAGTGTGCCAAATGGATTACTTACAAATGAACCACCCCAGAATTTCATGGCCCCGTTTTGTTCGAGACCAACCCGGTTAACGCTTACCACGTGCACTGCGTTTGCAACGGCATGACTTCTTTGAATTGTTTGCCATGCATTGTATTGTTCTGTATTGGTAGCTTCATCTTGTGAAGTGGCCCAGCCGATTGCAGTCGGATAAAATAGGATCTCGGCACCCATGAGGGAAGTGATCCTTGCTGCTTCAGGATACCATTGATCCCAGCAGATCAATACCCCGATCGTTGCATATTTCGTTTTGAAAATTTTATAGCCCAGATCACCGGGAGTGAAATAGAACTTTTCATAATAAGCAGGATCATCAGGTATATGCATCTTGCGGTATTTTCCTAAATAAGTTCCATCTGCATCAAGCACAGCAGTCGTATTATGATAGATTCCCCGGGTTCTTTTTTCAAATAACGATGCAATGACCACAACGTTTAGTTCTTTCGCCAGGTTGCCCAACGCTTCTGAAGAAGGCCCGGGAACGGGTTCGGCCAGTCTGAAATTATCATAGTCCTCCACGTCGCAGAAATAAAGTGAAGTGAATAGCTCCTGCAAGCAAACAATTTCAGCGCCCTGTGAAACAGCTTCCTTTATCTTATCCATCGCTTTCTTCAGATTTGCTTCCTTGTCGTTCGAACAACTCATCTGCACCAGTCCAACTTTAACTTTTGACATTACTTGCTCCTTTATTAATGGGTATAAAAAATTCCTGTAAAAATAAACTAAAAAGAGTTATCGGCTTATTAAGATATAAGTTATTCCAAAGTGTCGGTTGACTTGAACGCCTATAAACTTATTAGTTTTAATTTTGAGATCATAGGTTCTAAAAGTTGCACAATGTTTTACCTGGCAGGTATTATTATCACCTTTTTTCTATCGGTTTTGCTGGCAGGAAAAAAGGGAAAATCGGAAGCAGACAAAGTACTGACGGCCTGGTTAATCATTATAGGGCTTCATTTAACCATGTTCTATTTGTACTTAAGTGGAAACTTTTTAAAGTTTACCTGGTTATTGGGATTACATATCCCTTTACCCCTCGTACATGGCCCCTTTTTATTCTTATACACAACTGCATTAACACAAGCGAGAGGAATTAAAGCAGAAGGCTTGCTGCATTTCATTCCTGTATTCATTATATATGGTTTGATGCTTCCATTTTTTCAACTACCGGCCGATCAAAAAATAGCGGTTTACCAGCGCGGCGGGTCAGGCTATGAATGGCTGACTGATTGGGTTTTTATTGCCATCATTGTATCAGGAATTACTTATGTTATTCTTTCTTTCTTAAAACTCAGGCAGCATAAAATAAATATTGAAAATCAGTTTTCGAATACGGCAAGAATAAATCTTAACTGGCTTGGGTATCTTATTTTTGGCACCTCCGTGATATGGGCCGTTATTCTTTTCGGCCTGGGTGATACCTTCATTTTTGGTGGAGTTGTCCTTTATGTTTTTTTTATGGGCTATTTCGGGATCCGGCAGGTAGGTATATTTAGCAATAAGCCTTCATTAGTTGAGCCAGTTTCAAAAAATGAGGGAAATCCGAAAGCGGGCGTAAAAAATGTTTGGGAAGTGACACCTGTCCCGAATTTGCCTGACGCCAAACTGAAATATCAAAAATCGTCATTAACTGCTGAAGAAGCTACAAGAATCCACCAGCAACTTGAACATTTGATGTTGAAAGATAAACTTTTTAAAGATCCGGAATTAAGCCTGGGTCAGCTTGCTGAAATGCTGAACGTCCATTCGAATGTACTATCTCAGGTGATCAATTCTTTTGAGAATAAAAATTTTTACGATTATATTAATTCCCTTCGCATCGCGGAATTTAAAACTCTTGCTGCCGATCCCGGCAATCGCCAATACACGCTTCTTTCTTTGGCTTATGAGTGCGGCTTTAATTCAAAAACTGCTTTTAACAGAAATTTTAAGAAGGTCACAGGGGCCTCTCCAACCGAATATTTGAGCAAGGTCAATGTCAATTTGGCCTAACCATGTCCTGGCTGAAAGCATAAATTTCAAAACAAGCTGGTGCCACCTTACAAAATGGGGCGATTTCCGGCTCGCGGGCACCGCATATTTGCAGAAATTTTTAAAAATGATTAGCCAGAAAAACAAATTTATCCTCATCCCCATTATCACGTTGTTCTTTTCAGCGTGTACGAAGGGGAAACTGATCAACGAAGAGGGCAACCTCGTTCCGAATACCGTGAAATCGGACGCCACATTGCCCGCCATAACAGTAAATGGGAGCATGTTCCATGCTGAGACATTTGGGAATCCATCGCACAAAATGCTGGTGATCCTGCATGGAGGACCGGGAAGCGATTACCGCTATTTGCTCAATTGTAAAGAATTCGCCTCCCATGGCTATTATGTTGTCTTTTATGACCAGCGTGGTTCTGGTCTATCGGAACGACATAGCAAAAGTTCTTATTCCATCCAGGTTATGATCGACGACCTGGATTCTGTTATTGCTCATCACAGGACGTCACCCACCCAAAAGGTATTTCTACTTGGGCATTCGTGGGGAGCCATGCTGGCGACAGCGTATATCAATAAACATCCAGCTTCAGTTCGCGGAGCGGTTTTAGGAGAACCGGGAGGTTTCAAATGGCAGGATATAAAAGACTATGTCGGTCGTTCTAGAGATTTTCACTTCAGCAGCGAAACGTTTAACGATGCCGCCTACCAGGATCAGTTCATTACTGGTAATGAAAATGACCATGCAATACTTGATTACAAGCATAGTTTGATGGCTGCTGCTGATGGTGCAGCGGATAGCCCTATTGGTAATGAAGGACCTTTGCTTTTCTGGCGAGCGGGCGCTGTGGTCAATAAAGCTTTGTTTGATATCGGTGAAAAAGAAAAGCCGGACTGGACAACGAATCTCCGATTGTTCACAACTAAGGTGTTTTTTGCTTACAGTGAGAACAACAGGGCTTATGGCCTAAGTCATGCACAACTGGTATCATCCGCCTATCCAAATGTTCAACTGGAAAAAATCAACGGGGCAGGACATGATTTTATCAGCTTTCCCACTGGCTGGACCAACTTTTTTCCAAAAGCCTTAAATTATTTAAATTCTTTTTGAAATGAAAAACATAAGATATTTATTTATTGCAACCTTTCTCATCGCGTCTTTCGATTCCATTGCTCAAACTTTTAACTGGCATGATCTGCGTAGGGAGCAAAGGCATATCCTGCATCTCAACGTCAGTGCTGAATATGCTGCCGCCTATGGAGCGGGTTATAATTACAGGCTAAGATCAAAATTCCCAATTGTCTTAAGCGCTGAGTATTCCTTTCCTTCAGGAAATGATATTACCGATGACTTTAAAACAAAGATAGGTGGACAAATAGACTGGTTTCATGCAGGCAATTTTCATTTCGTTTCAAAGATCCATGGTGTTTTCAGAAGGTATCAAAATGATTATGCGCGGCTATTGAATTTTGGAAGTGATCTCTCCGGGATTATCGGGTATTACAAGCCAAAATGGTTTGTCGCCGCCGAGGTGGGTTTTGACAAGGCGATAGTCACACATTTTAAACACACTGATCTTTATAAGCAAAACTTTCCGGACATACGAGATGGATGGTATGAGCCTTCAACCGGAGGTAATTTTTATTATGGGATACAAACCGGTCTATCCCGAAAAAAATTTGATGTTTATCTGAAAGCAGGAAAATTGATTGAGCAGGATTTTAAAACATCTCCACTGTTCCCGGTCTATGGACAGGTAGGGGTGAATGTAAAGTTCCGATAGCAAGTATTACAGCCGGGATAATTAACAACCAAGCCCTAACCAGTTTGGTTGTTTTTTTATACCAGGTAGCTGAAAAGTGTGTTGTCCTTCCTGAGTTCAGTATACCTGATCTGGTACTTATTCATATTCTCCAGCAGCCGGTCGAAATCATCGCGGCTTTGCAACTCAATACCGACTAATGCAGGGCCTGCCTCTTTATTATTCTTCTGCATGTATTCGAAACGGGTGATATCGTCAGCCGGGCCAAGCACATTGTTTACAAATTCTTTCAGAGCACCGGGGCGTTGCGCAAAATTGATGAGAAAATAATGTTTAAGTCCCTCGTATTGAAGACTTCGTTCTTTTATCTCCTGCATCCGGTCAATATCATTGTTGCTGCCGCTAACAATGCATACCACCGTCTTATATTTTATTTCATTGGCAAAATCATCGAGGGCAGCAATAGACAATGCACCCGCTGGTTCAACAACGATCGCATCTTCATTATATAACTTCAGAATTGTCGAACATACTTTACCTTCCGATACAAGATGCATATCATCCAGTACTTCTTTACAAATTGGAAAAGTAATGTCGCCAACTCTTTTTACGGCCGCTCCGTCAACAAAACGATCAATATTTTCCAGCGTCACGGGGGCGCCGTGTTTCAATGCCTCATACATGGCCGGTGCACCTTCCGGTTCTATGCCAATGATTTTTGTTTTGGGTGAATACGTTTTAAAATAAGTGCCAACACCGGCGCTCAATCCGCCGCCACCAACCGGTACAAACAAATAATCTACATAGTTTAGTTCTTCCAGAATTTCAACGGCAACAGTTCCCTGTCCCTCTATGATCCGATGATCATCAAACGGGGGAACGAAAGTCATTCCATTCTCTTCAGTGAATTTTTTCGCGGCCTCAGCACAGTCATCAAAGGTATCACCCACCAGTTTTATTTCCACATTCCCTTCGCCGTGCATTTGGGTTTGTTTCACTTTCTGATTTGGAGTGATAGTAGGCATAAAGACAACACCTTTTGCGGAAAGTTTTTTGCAGCTGAATGCAAATCCCTGCGCATGATTACCGGCACTGGCACAAACAACACCTCTTTCCAGTTGTTCCTTGGGCAGGCTGCTCATTAAA